>JBKPFP010000294.1:0-7371 GCA_046744435.1 Actinomycetota bacterium
CCATGCCGGGGAGCGGCAAGACGCCCGCGCAGCGGGTGGTGCTCGAGCTGACGGAGACGGGGGCGCTGGTGGTGGTGAGCGGCGCGGCGGGCGCGCCCGAGCTCGGGGCGCGCGACGCACTGGTCGAGCTCGGCTACACGGTCGTCGAGGCCGAGCGCGCGCTCGCCGCCACCGACCCCGAGGCTCCCGCCGAGGACCGCGTCCGCCAGGCGCTGAAGGCGGCATGACCGAGCAGTTCCTCGCTCCTGCGCTCCGGCCCGACGAGGATGAGCTCGACCGCTCCCTGCGTCCGGGCCGGCTCGACGACTTCGTCGGCCAGGAGCGCGTCAAGCAGCAGCTGGAGATCGCGCTCCAGGCGGCGAAGTCGCGCGGCGAGGCTCTCGACCACGTTCTGCTCGTCGGCCCGCCGGGGCTCGGGAAGACGAGCCTCGCGTACATCATCCGCGAGGAGCTCGGCGTCGGCATCCGCTGCGTGGCCGGGCCGGCGCTCGAGCGCAAGGGCGACATGGCGGCGATCCTCACCGCGCTCGAGCAGCGCGACGTCCTCTTCGTCGACGAGATCCATCGCCTCCGGCCCGCGGTCGAAGAGGTGCTCTATCCCGCGCTCGAGGACTTCCGCCTCGACATCGTCGTCGGCCAGGGCCCGGCCGCCCGCACGCTGACCCTCGACGTGCCGCAGTTCACGCTCGTCGGCGCGACAACCCGCACCGGCCTGCTGACGACGCCGCTCCGCGACCGTTTCGGGATGACGTTCCGCCTCGAGTACTACGAGCCGGCCGAGCTAGAGGTGATCGTACGCCGCTCGGCCCGGATCATCGGCATCGAGATCGCCGACGAGGCCGCTGCTCAGATCGCCGCGCGCTCACGCGGGACGCCGCGCGTGGCGAACCGCATCCTGCGCCGCGTCCGCGACGTGGCGGAGGTGCGCCACGAGGGCGTGATCACCGTCGACGTGGCGGCCGAGGCACTCGAGCTCCTAGAGGTCGACGGCCACGGCCTCGAGCGCACCGACCGCGAGCTGCTGCGCGCGATCGTGGAGCGCTTCGACGGCGGCCCAGTGGGCGTGTCGACGCTGGCCGTTGCTCTCGGCGAGGAGCCCGACACGATCGAGGACGTCTACGAGCCTTACCTGCTCCAGCTCGGCTTCATCCAGCGCACGCCCCGCGGGCGCGTTGTCACGAAGCTGGGACGGGCCCACGTCGGCGCAGTCCAGGCCGAGAACGCCCTCTTCTGAGCAGATGGCTCCGCGCTTTCGGCCGGGCGATCCGGTGCTGTTCCGCTTCGTGTGGCCCTGGAAGGTTTTCAGCGCGAAGCCGACGACTGTCGTCGAGCACACGGCGAAACGGGTCGCGCTGTGGCTTGCTCCAGGCACGCTGACGATGGCCCCTCCTGGCTTTCACGTGCCTGTGCCGCAGATCCGGGCCGGCGAGTGGACGCACGAGGAGTGGCGATGGTACGGCGGCCGGCTGATGCTCTGGGAGGCCGGTTCGTCGCACTCGATCTACGTGTCATGGAGCGACGACGGCGAGTTCCTCGGCTGGTACGCCAATCTCGAGGCCCCGTGGCAAAACAGTGCGCCGGGCTTCGACGCGACCGACCATCTCCTCGACGTAGTGATCCGACCCGATCGCACGTGGAGCTGGAAAGACGAGGACCACCTCGCCGAGGCGGTCGAAGTCGGCCTGTTTAAACCCGAGCAGGCTCAGGCCGTTCGCGAGGAGGGCGAGCGCGTGATCGAGCGTCTCGAGGCGTGGACGTCACCGTTCGACGAAGGATGGGAGTCCTGGCGGCCCGACCCCGAGTGGCCGCTGCCGGCGATCCCCGCCGGTTGGGACCAGATCTAGGCTCTAACGTGCCTCGAGGAGGCGCAGCGCGCGATCGAGCGCTTCGAGCGCGTCTGCCTGCGTTCGCTGCGGCTCGTCGTTCCAGTGCTCGAGCGAAGCAGTGCCGACCGCCTCGCCGAGCACCCGGGTCGCGTCGCCCAGGGCCTCGGCGTCCGCGAGGTGGGCGACGACATCGGAGTCGCGCGCGTCGGTCTCGTGACGGTGCCAGCTGGCCAGCAGCGCCCCGAGTAGCGACCACGAGCGCGCCTCGCTGCTCCACGCGGAGACCTCCAGCCCCCGCCGGTCACGGGCGTGCGTCACTTGGCACCAGCCTCGAACGACGAGACCGCGTGCCTCGGTAACCATGGCCGCAGCCGTCAATGCGGCCGCCTCAGGCAATGCGAATCCCTCCTCGTTCAGAACGTAGCAGAGGAATTCAGACGCGCTAGCGCCTGAACTGCAGCTCGTGCCAGGACGGGACGGGGGCGAGCTCGAGGAGCGGCCGGTCGCCGCGCGGGTCGCGGTAGCCGAAGTCGGCCGCCAGCTCGTCCCAGTCGACATCGAGGAGGCCCTCCTTCACGTGCTGGTCGAGCCAGGCGCCGCGAAAGACGAGCTTCCGCAGCCAGTAGACGAGCGACTCGCCGTTCAGCAGAGAGACCTGCTCCCAGTGGCGCACGAGGTAGCGGCCGAGCCCGCTCCGGGGCTCGTCGATGCGTCCGTCCGCGGTCAGCTCGACGAGGTCGGTGGTCTCGTCCTCGTCGAGATCGTTGTCCTCGACGAGCCCGAGCTTGACCGCCGCCGCGGTCACCCGCTCCTCGAAGTCATACGAGTTGAAGGCAAATCTGTAACGAAGGAACTCGATGACGTAGTCCTCGCCGGACGAGTAGTTGGGAGCGACGGCCACGGACCTAGGATAACCCTGGGCGCGCGCTGCAAAGTCCGTCCGACGGCCTCCGTACGGTTGCCGACGAGATGCACGAGGGCACCTGGACGATCCGTCCGTGCCCGCACCGGGAGGCGAGCGCCCTCGCCCAGGCGCTCGACATCAGCGAGACGACCGCTCGCGTCCTCGTCCGGCGCGGATACGGCGACCCCGAGGAGGCGCGCGCCTTCCTCGCAGGCCTGCCGCCGCGGCACGATCCCTTCCTGCTCGGGGACATGGCCGGCGCCTGCGAGGCGATCAGGAGCGCGATCGCCGCGGGGAAGCGCATCTGCGTCCACGGCGACTACGACGCGGACGGCATCTCCGCGACTGCGCTCGCCGTGCTCGTGCTGCGCGAGCTCGGCGCCGATCCGTCCTGGCACCTGCCGAGCCGCTTCGAGGAGGGCTACGGGCTGCGCCGCGAGACGCTCGCGCGCCTGGCCGAGGACGGTTGCGGCCTGGTGCTCACCGTCGACTGCGGGATCACGGCGGCCGAGGAGGTGGCCGAGGCGCGGGCGCTCGGCCTGGAGGTGGTCGTCACCGATCACCACCGGCCCGGAGAGCAGCTGCCCGACTGCCCGGTCGTCGCGACCCGCCCCTCCGACTACCCGTTCCCCGAGCTTTGCGGGACCGGTGTCGTCTACAAGCTCGGCCAGGCGCTGCTCGGCGAGGACAGCGAGGCGCTCGAGCGGCACCTCGATCTCGTAGCGCTCGCGACGATCTCGGATGTCGTGCCCCTCGTCGACGAAAACCGTGCGCTCACGCGTGCGGGTCTGCGCGCGCTCGCGCGGACCCAGAAGCCGGGCCTGCGGGCGCTGATGCGGGCCGCGCGCGTTGACCCGGCGACCGTCGACGAGGGCGCGGTCGGCTTCCGGCTCGCCCCGCGGATCAACGCCGCGGGCCGCCTCTGCCGACCCGCCGCCGCGCTCGAGCTGCTGCTGACCGAGGACAAGGACGAGGCCGGCCGGCTCGCCCACCAGCTCGAGGCGCTCAACCGCGAGCGTCAGGGAGTCGAGGACCGCATCCTGCGCGAGGCGCTCGCCAAAGTTGACGAGTGGCCCGAGGGGAAGCGCAGGCAGCGCGGCTACGTCCTCGCCGACGAGGGCTGGCACGAGGGCGTGATCGGCATCGTCGCCTCCCGGCTCGTCGAGCGCTTCCACCGGCCGGTCGTGCTGATTGCGGGCACCGACGGCGAGTGGAAGGGCTCGGGGCGCTCGACAACCGCCTTCGACCTCCACGGCGCGCTTGCGACCTGCTCCGAGCACCTCGAGCGCTTCGGTGGGCACCGGGCTGCCGCCGGACTGTCGATCGACCCCGAGCGTGTCGAGGCCTTTGCCGCGGCGTTCGCCGCCCACGCCGACGCGACACTCACCGACGAAGACCTGCGGCCGGTGACCGTCGTCGACGCGGTTGTCGCCGGCGGCGAGCTCACGCTCGACCTGTGCGCCGAGCTCCGGCAGCTCGCGCCGTTCGGCTTAGCCAACCCCGGCGTGACCCTGCTGCTACCCGCCTGTGAGCTCCGCGACCTCGGAGCGGTGGGGGAGGGCCGCCATCTGCGCTTCCGCGTCCGCGAGCACGGGCAGGACGCGGGCAGCGCGATCGCTTTCGGCATCGGCGGGCAGCTCGACCGTTTCCGCCAGGCCGGGCGCTACGACGTCGTCTTCCGCCTCGAGGAGAACCACTGGAACGGCACCGTCGCCCCGCAGCTGGTCGTGCGCCGGATCTTCGAGGCGCCCGACCGCTACGAGGAGCTCCGCGGCTGGCTCGCCGGCCAGTGGAGGCTGGCGGAGGCCGAGCGGTCGCCCGAGGCGAGCCGCGTCTTCGCGGAGTTGGAGCTGAACGGCGACCGAAGTGTCAAGCGTCAGCTGCTCGAGTCAGAGCGCTTCCGTGCATTACTGGCGGAGCCGCTCGAGCGCGCGGCTTAGGCATCGCTTGCGATGCCTAACTCCAGGATGCCGGGCTGTGCCCGGCATCCGTCTGAAATGACCGGTCGACCCGCCGGAATCCGAAGTGGACGACCTAGGGCGTCACTGCGCGGCGGTAACGCCACACGGACAGCAGGCCGAACACGATGATGATGCCGAAGCACCACACGACGGCGAGCCAGACGTCGTTGCCGGCCGGCGTGCCGAGGAAGAGCACGCGGGCGGCGTCGACCATCGTCGAGAACGGATTGTGCTCTGCGAATGGCTGCAGCCAGTCCGGCATCGTGTCCACCGGGACGAACGCCGACGAGATGAAAGTGACCGGGAAGAGGATCGTGAAGCCGTAGGCATTCGCTGCTTCCGGGGACGAGGCGATCAGCCCGATGAACGCGAAGACCCACGAGAAGGCATAGCCGATCAACAGGAGCAGCGCGATGCCGGCGACGACCTCGAACACGCTGGTCGAGAACCAGAAGCCGACCGCGAAGCCAACGGTGAACATGATCACGAGCTGGATGATGTTCGTCCCGATGTCCGCCAGGACCCGCCCCGTGAGCACCGCCGGGCCCCACATCGGCAGCGACCGGAAGCGGTCGATCAGCCCTTTCTTCAGATCCTCGGCGAGCCCGAGCGCCGTCACGAAGCCGCCGAACGCGACCGACTGGACGATGATCCCGGGGATCAGGAAGTCCGTGTAGTTGCTGAATCCGGGCGTCTGGATCGCGCCGCCGAAGACATAAACGAAGAGCAGCACGAACATGATCGGCTGGATCGTGAAGCCGACGAGCAGGTCGGGTTGCCGAGGGATGCGGAGGATGCTGCGCTTGGCGAGGACGAGCGTGTCCGACAGTCCGTAGGCGAGCGCGCTCATTTCGATGCCGTCTCCTCTTCCTGAACGGGGGCGTTGCCGTTCTGGGACTCCGCCGCGTGCCCGGTCAGCTCGAGGAAGACGTCGTCGAGCGTCGGGCGGCCGACGGAAATGTCCTCGATGCCGATGCCGGCCTCGTCGAGCCGGCGCACGGCCTCCGCGATCTCTCCCGGCCGGTGCGTGAGCGGGACGCGCAGAGTGCCGTCCTCGATGAATGGGCGCCCGTCTGCGATCGCCGAGAGCGCGACCAGCGCGGCCTCACCTCGGTCACCGTCATCGAGCCGGATCTCGAGCCTGTCGCCGCCGACCTGGTTCTTGAGGTCGTCCGAGGTGCCCTCGGCGATGACGACGCCGTGGTCGACGACCGCGATCCGGTCGGCGAGGCGATCCGCCTCGTCCAGGTACTGCGTCGTCAGGAGCACGGTCGTGCCCCCGGAGACGAGTTCCTCGATCGCGTCCCAGAGCCCGATGCGGCTGCGAATGTCGAGCCCCGTCGTCGGCTCGTCGAGGAACAGCACCGGAGGCCGCCTGACGAGCGCTGCGGCCAGGTCGAGGCGCCGGCGCATGCCGCCCGAGTAGGTGCGGACGAGTCGCCCGCCGGCCTCGGTGAGGTCGAAGGCGGTCAGCAGCTCGTCGGCGCGCGTGCGAGACGGGCGGCGGCCCATGTGGTAGAGCCGGCCGACCATCTCGAGGTTCTCTAAGCCGGTCAGGTTCTCGTCCACCGCCGCGTACTGGCCCGCGAGGCCGATGCGCTCACGAACGCGCTTTGGCTCGCGCAAGACGTCGACGCCGGCCACGCGGGCTTCGCCCGCATCGGGGAGGAGGAGCGTCGTGAGGATGCGGACCGCGGTCGTCTTGCCGGCACCGTTCGGGCCGAGGAGGCCATAAACGCTTCCGGCCTCGACGCGCAGGTCGACGCCGCACAGTGCCTTGACGTCTTTGTAGCTCTTGCGGAGCTGGCGCGCTTCGATTGCGAGTTCGGTCGACACGGTCTCTCCCACTTATGCTGCCGAAAACTCTTCAACGTCATCGTCGCGTCCGGAATTCCACGAACCGTCGACGGCCCGGAGACGTGGGCACTGCGGAACCAGGTGCTCGAGGACACGCGTCCACATCGGAATCACGAGCAGGTGGCCGGTTCCGGGAGCGATCTCGAGGCGCGCATCAGGCAGCTGCGCGTGCCACCAGCGCCCGTGTCGCGGCCCCGCGATCGGATCGTGCGAGCCGTAGAGCAGGAGCGTCCTCGCCTCGACCGCCGCCGGCTCGAACCCCCACGGCTGCAGGCAGTAGCCCGCGATGTCGGCGGCCAAGCCGCGGGCGCCCTCGGCGAAGGCGGCTGCCAGCATCTGTCCCAGGCGAGCCCGCGCGCCCGGAGCGCGCAGCACCGGCTCGTCCGTCGGGCCCGCGCCGAGCACCCACAGCGCCTCGGGGTCGAAGGGATCGGCCGGAACCACCTCGTCGAGCCGCTCGCAGAGCGCGGCCTGAGCCTCGTCGGGAGGCAGGTCGCGCAGCCGCTCGAGCGCCTCGCGCTCTCCGTCTGCGATCCAGGGCAGCTTGTCGTCAGGCGCAGGAGTGGCGACGACGACCAGGCGGCTGACGAGATCGGGCCGCCGCGCAGCCAGAGCCAGGGCGACCCTTCCGCCCGCCGACCAGCCGACGACGCCTACTCGCTCGACCTGCAGGCTGTCGAGGACGGCGGCGAGATCGTCTGCCGCCGACGCGACCGTCGCCCAGTGCCCCGTCGCGACGGGATCCGAGCGCCCATAGCCGGGCCGGTCGATCGAGAGCAGCCGCACGTTCCTCGCCTGGGTCACGGCCGGGTCCGGGTCGAAG
>JBKPFP010000216.1:0-1101 GCA_046744435.1 Actinomycetota bacterium
GCTCGGTGTTCACCCCTCGATTGTCGCAGTGCCAGCGAGCTGGTCGTCAAGCGCTGGAGATGATCGGTCGAGGTCGCAACCGTTCCCCAGACCTTGCCCAAACGCCTAGCCGGCGAGGATTCGTGGAAGCCCGAAGTGGGGGAAGACGCTGAGGTCGCCGAACCAGGTCATCGCGGAGATGCGGTCGCCTTCGAGCGTGAGAACGATGAGCGCGTATGCGCGGCTGATCGCTGCGCGCGCGTCTGGGAGGTAGGCGCCGAAGGCGGGCTGTCCGTTGGCTCGGGTGGGGACGAGCCTGAGCGGTGCGCCGCGTCGGATTGCTCGGTCGCGCAGGAGCGCGGCGATTGCCGTGTGGCCCTGGTACTCGTAGGGTTGGGGCGGCATTCTCACCCAGGCGTCGTCGGTGAGCAGCGAGACGAGGGCGTCGACATCGCCGCTTTCGTAGGCGGTGGCGAAGAGGCCGACGAGCTCGCGCTCGCGCCGGGAACCAGGTGCGGGGGCACCCTCAAGCTCGCCACTCGACACGTGTTCGTCGAGCGTTGCTCGCGCACGTTGGAGTGCGCCTTTGACGGCTGCCTCCGTGGTGTCCAGCATGCCGGCCACCTCGGCGCCGCTGAAGCCGAGCGCGTCGCGCAGCACGAGCACGGCCCGCTGCCGGGGTGGGAGGTGCTGCAGCGCGGTCACGAAGGCCAATCCGACCGCCTGACGCATTTCGTAGCGCGCGTGCGGCCCGGTTGCCGAGTCCGCGGGGTCGTCGAGCAGCACGTCCGGGTACGGCTCGAGCCAGATCGGCTCGCTCAGGCGAGTCGGTTCAGGCGGTTCGACCATGGCTGGAACCTCCTTCGGGCGGCGTCGGCGACCACGCAGGATGTTCAGGCACCGGTTCGTCGCGATCCGGTAGAGCCACGCGCGAACCGATGCTCTCCCCTCGAACTGCTCGAATCCTCGCCAAGCGGCAAGCAGGGTCTCCTGCACCATGTCTTCGGCGTCCTGGACCGAGCCGAGGATCCGGTAGCAGTGGAGTTGCAGTTCGCGCCGGAAAGGGTCGGTGAGCTCGCGGAATGCATCCGCGTCCCCGGCCCGAGCGCGGCTGACGACTAC
>JBKPFP010000250.1:0-13058 GCA_046744435.1 Actinomycetota bacterium
TCGTCGGCGCTCGCCTCGAAGGCGACCGGCTACCCGATCGCGAAGGTAGCCGCGAAGCTCGCCGTCGGCTACACCCTCGACGAGATCCCGAACGACCTGACCGGCACGACGCCGGCCAGCTTCGAGCCCACGCTCGACTACGTCGTCGTCAAGTTCCCGCGCTTTGCCTTCGAGAAGTTCCCCGGCGCCGACCCCACATTGGGCACGCAGATGAAGTCCGTCGGCGAGGCGATGGGCATCGGGCGCACGTTCGCCGAGGCGTTCCTGAAGGCGATGCGCTCCCGCGAGCTCGAGGCGGGCGCGGCAACGCCCTGGGCGGGGCTCGCCGACCTTCCGGAGGCCGTGCACCCCTGGTTCCGGGCCGAGCTGGCGCGGGTCGACGAGGCGCTAGCCGGGCTCGAGTACGTCGGCGACCTCGTCGCGGACGACTGGGTACGCCTGAAGCGGCTCGGCCTCTCCGATGCACTCATCGGCGCGCGCTGCGACGCGACCGAGGACGTCGTGCGTGCGCGCCGCCGGGCCTGGGGCGTCCGGCCTGCGTACCGGCGGGTCGACTCTTGCGCCGGAGAGGTCGAGGCGGCCTCGAACTACTTCTACTCGACCTGGGGTGAATCCGACGAGGCGCCGCCGACCGGCGACAAGCCCCGCGTCGTCATCCTCGGCTCCGGCCCGAACCGGATCGGCCAGGGGATCGAGTTCGACTACTGCTGCGTGCACGCGGCGCAGTCCTTCCGCGCGCTCGGCTACGAGGCCGTGATGGTCAACTGCAACCCGGAGACGGTCTCGACCGACTACGACACCTCGGACCGCCTCTACTTCGAGCCGCTCGGCATCGAGGAGGTGCTCGCCGTCTGCGAGCGCGAGCAGCCCGAGGGCGTCGTCATCCAGTTCGGCGGCCAGACCCCGCTCAAGCTCGCACGCGCGATCGAGCAGGCCGGCTACCGCATCCTCGGGACGCCGTTCGACGCCGTCGACCTCGCCGAGGACCGCGAGCGGTTCGCCGCCCTTTGTGACGGGCTCGACGTGGCCGTGCCCTCGTGGGCGGTCGCCCAGGGCGCCGAGCAGGCGGTCTACGTCGCCGAGGCGATCGGCTATCCGGTGCTCGTGCGGCCCTCGTACGTCCTCGGCGGGCGCAACATGCAGGTCTGCTACGACGCCGACGCTGTCGTCGCAGCGGCGCAGAGCGGCGAGCGCGTGCTCGTCGACCGCTTCCTCGAGGGCGCGGTCGAGATCGACGTCGACGCGCTCTGCGACGGGTCGGAGACGTACGTCGCCGCGGTCATGCAGCACATCGAGGAGGCCGGCGTGCACTCCGGCGACTCGTCGTGCGTGCTGCCTGCGCCCTCGCTGGAATCCGCGGACATGGACGCGATCGAGGAGATCGTGCGCGGGCTCGCGCCCGCGCTCGGGGTCGTCGGACTCGTCAACGTGCAGCTCGCCGTCGCGGACGGCGAGCTTTTCGTGCTCGAGGCGAACCCGCGCGCGTCCCGGACGGTGCCTTTCGCGAGCAAGGCGATCGGCCTCAACCTCGTCGAGGCCGCCTGCCGGCTCGCGGCGGGAGCCAGCCTGTCCGACCTGGACCTGCCCCGGGGACAGTCCCCGCAACAATTCTGTGTCAAGGCGGCGGTGCTGCCGTTCGCCCGCTTTCCAGGGGCGGATCCGGTGCTCGGGCCGGAGATGCGCTCGACCGGCGAAGTCATGGCTTCGGCAGCCGACCTGCCGACGGCGCTGGCGAAGGCGGAGCGCGCCGCGGGCCGGCCGCTCCCGTCCGAGGGCACCGCCTTCCTCTCCGTTCGCGATGCCGACAAGGCGGCCGCCGTCGAGATCGCCGAGTCGCTCGCACGGCTCGGCTTCCGCCTCGTCGCCACCGCCGGCACGGCCCATGCGCTCGCTGCCGCGGGCCTGACCGTCGAGCGCCTGCACAAGGTGAGTGAGCAGGGCGAGGGCGCGACGGTCGTCGACCTCGTCCGCCGCGGCCACTGCGACCTCGTCGTGAACACGCCCTTCGGCGGCTCCGGCCCGCGCTCGGACGGCTACCTGATCCGCGAGGCCGCGCTCGCTGCGCGCGTGCCCTGCGTCACGACGATCGCAGGCGCCCGCGCCGCAGTGCGGGCGATCGCCGAGGCCCAGGGCGACCTCGCCGTCTCACTCCAGGAACGGATCCATGCCCAGACGCAGAAGCGAAGCGCTTAGCGTCACGGCGAACGAGCCCGTCGGGCCCTACAGGCTGCTGCGTGTCGAGCGCGGCGGCCTCGAGCCGGGGATTCCGGGCCAGTTCTTCATGCTCGAGGCTCCCGGACGGCTCCTGCCGCGGCCGATGAGCCTCTGTGTCGCACCGCCCGGGGAGCTCGGCTTCCTGCTCGAGGCGATCGGCCCGGGCACGCGCGCCCTCGCCGCCCTCGAGACCGACGAGCGCATCCGCGTCTCCGGCCCGCTCGGCAACGGCTACCGGCTCGACGTCGCGCGCCCGCTGCTCGTCGGCGGCGGCATCGGCATCGCTCCGCTCCCGTACCTCTCCGAGCGGCTCGGCGGGCCCCCCGCCCTGCTCGGCTTCCGCAGCGAGCGCCACGCGGAGGCGGCCGCGCTCGTGCCACGCGCCGAGGTCGTCGTCGAGCCGACCTTCGTCACGGAGCCGCTCGCCGCGCTCGCGGCGGCTCACCACGTGCTCGCGTGCGGCCCGGAGCCGATGCTCGAGGCGGTCCGCGTCCTCGCGCCGCGTGCCCAGCTCGCCTGGGAGGCGCCGATGGCCTGCGGCTACGGCGCCTGCTACGGGTGCTCGGTCGAGATCGACGGCGTCCTCAAACGCCTCTGCGTCGAGGGACCGGTCCTGGAGGCCGCGTGATCCTCAACGCCTCGGGTTGTCTCGACGCCTTAGAGGCGCCGGAGGTGGCCCGGGCGCTCGACATCTTCGTCACGAAAACGGTCACGCCGCTGCCGCGGGAGGGCAACCGGCCGGTCCGGATCGCCGAGACCGAGCACGGGATGCTCAACTCGATCGGCCTCGAGAACCCCGGCATCGAGGCGCTCCTCGCCGAGAAGCTGCCGCTGCTGGCTGAGCTCGGCGTCCCGCTCTGGGTGTCGGTCGGAGGCTTCTCGGCGTCCGACTACGCCGAGCTCTGCGCCGCCCTCGACGGGCGCAGCGAGGTGGCCGCGATCGAGCTCAACCTCTCCTGCCCGAACGTCGAGGAGGCGCCTGAGACCGCCGCCGAGTTGGTCGCGGCCGCGCGCGCCCAGACCGGGAAGACGCTCTACGCGAAGCTCTCGCCGGCCGCCTGGGACGTTTCCGAACTGGCTCTGGCAGTCGAATCCGCGGGCGCCGACGGCCTCTCGCTCGTGAACACGATCCGCGGCCTTGCGCTCGACGCCGGGACGTTCGCGCCGACCCTGGCGACCGCGAGCGGCGGCTATTCGGGCCCCGCGCTGAAGCCGATCGCCCTCGCCGCCGTCCACCGCTGCTACCGCGCGACGGGCCTGCCGATCGTCGGCATGGGCGGGATCGCAACCGGCCGCGACGCGCTCGAATTCCTCGCAGCCGGCGCACGGGCGGTCGCCCTCGGGACGGTTCTCTTCGCCGATCCGGAGGCCCCGAGCCGGGTCCGCACCGAGCTCGCGGCCGAGCTCGCGAAGCACGGGCTCGCACGGGTCGAGGACGCCGTTGGCCTGGCGCACAGGGCTGAGACGGCTGTCCTCCGCTGACTCGCGAGTCAACGTCGGCCTCGCCGTTGCCAGTTCAGAAAATACGCGGATTTGCGCCCAAAACAGTGCCGTTGCACCGGCCACCAAGGGTGGCTAGTATCCCGCGCCGTGGCAGCAACGAAGACTCAGGCCCAGGCGCCCGCACGGTCGAGAGACCAACGCATGGAAGCGCTGAAGCGGGCGAACGACATCCGGGTCAAGCGGGCACAGCTGAAGAAAGACTTGAAGCTGGGCCGAGCAAAGATCGACAAGATCCTGACCAACCCTCCGGAGTACGTCGCCACCGCAAAGGTGTTCGACATGCTGATGGCGGTGCCGAAGTTCGGGCGCGTGAAGGCGGCGCGCTTCCTCAACCAGGCCCGCATCAGCCAGTCGAAGACCGTCGGCGGGCTCTCGGATCGCCAGCGGTCTGAGCTCATTGGGCTCTTCCACCGTTAGCCGCGGAACCGCGGGCGCCACACCTGTCTTCGTCGTCACCGGCACGTCCGGGGCGGGCAAAGGCACGCTCGAACTGGCGCTGCTGAAGCGAATGCCCGAGCTGGAGCTCGCCGTCTCGGCCACGACCCGGGAACGGCGGCCCTCCGAAGAGCACGGGCGCGAGTACTGGTTCCTCTCCGACGACGAGTTCGACCGGAAAGTCGAGTCGGGAGACTTCCTCGAGTGGGTGCAGCTCGACTGGGGCCCGCGCTCGGGGACGCTTCGCACCGAGATCGACCGCATCCGGGCCGGGGGCCGCATTCCGCTCCTCGACCTCGAGACCGAGGGCGCCCTGCACGTGCGGGACCAGGTGCCGGGTGCCGTCACGGTCTTCGTCCGCGCCCCGAGCTTCGAGGAGAACGAGCGCCGGCTGCGAGACCGCGCCACCGAGGACGAATCCGAGATCGAGAAACGGCTGCGCGCGGCCCGAGCCCAGCTCGAGCAGGCGGACGAGTTCGACTACGTGATCGTCAACGACGACCTCGAGCGTGCCGTAGGGGAGCTCGAGGAGATCGTGCGCAAAGAGCTGGCAACCGCAGGTAGCATGTCCGCGCCATGATCCATCCCCGCATCGACATGCTGCTCGAGAACGTCAATGAGCGCTACGCGCTCGTCATCGTCGCTGCCAAGCGCGCTCGGCAGATCAACAACTACCACCACCAGCTGGGCGAAGGCACGTTCGACGAGAACCCGCCCCCGCTCGTCGAGTCGCGCTCCAAGAACTACCTGACGATGGCGCTCGAGGAGATCTCCGAGGGGAAGATCAAGTACAGCTACAAGAACTGACGGGCCCCCAATGGCCCGAGTTCTTCTCGGTGTGACCGGCGGCATCGCCGCCTACAAAGCCTGTGAGCTCACCCGCCGGCTCGTGCGTGCCGGCCACGAGGTGATCCCGCTCGTAACCGCCAGCGCCGAGCGCTTCGTCACGCGCGAGACCTTCGCTGCGCTCGCCAACCGCTCGGTCGACGAGAGCCCGTACCCGCACCTGACGAGGGCCGACCTGCTCGTCGTTGCGCCGCTGACCGCGCACACGCTCGCCAAGTTCGCGCACGGCCTCGCCGACGACGTACTCAGCGAGGCCGCCCTCGCGCACGACGGGCCGCTGCTCGTCGCGCCGGCGATGAACGACCGCATGTGGGCGCACCCGGCGACGCAGGCGAACGTCGAGCTCCTGCGCGGGCGCGGGGTCGAGTTCGCCGGGCCGGTCGAGGGCGAGCTCGCCGAGGGCGGCGAGGGGCTAGGGCGGATGGCCGAGCCCGAGGACATTTTCGTCCGCTGCCAGGAGCTGCTCGGCGCATGACGAGCCGGCTCGCAGGCAAGCACGTGCTCGTCACCGCCGGCGGCACGCGGGAGCCGCTCGACTCGGTGCGCTTCCTCGGCAACCGCTCGTCCGGACGCATGGGCGTGGCGCTCGCGGCCGAGGCCCGGAGCCGCGGAGCCGAGGTGACGCTCGTCGCGTCGAACCTCACGGTCGCGCCGCCCGAGGGCGTCGAGCTCGTCGAGGCGCCGACGGCGGCCGACGTCGAGCGGGAGGTGAGCGCTCGCGCCGACGCGGACGTGGTGCTCATGGCCGCAGCCGTCGCCGACTACCGTCCGGCGACCGTGCTGAGTGAGAAACGGCCGAAAGACGGGAATTCCTGGATGGTGGAGCTCGAGCCGACGTTCGACGTCCTGCGCTCCCTCGGCGAGCGCCGTCACAACGGCCAGGTGCTCGTCGGCTTCGGCGCTGACCACGGCGAGCAGGGCCTCGAGCGGAAGCGCAGGATGCTCACGGACAAAGGCGTCGACCTCGTCGTCTACAACGACGTGTCCCGAAACGACACCGGCTTCGACGCGGCCGACAACGAGGTCGTCCTGCTCTCGGCCGGCGGCGAGCGCCGGATCGCGAAGGCGCCCAAGGAGCAGGTCGCGCGCGAGATCATCGACGCCGTGGAAGGCCTGACCTGATGGAAGAGCGAGCGACAAGAGCCTCGATGGAAGAGTCGGCGGAGGTCGTCCGCCGCGTGACCGAGAACCTGGGCCGCGTCGTGCACGCGCCAGTGGAGACGCTGCGGCTGTGCGTCCTCTGCCTCGTCAGCGAGGGGCACCTGATCATCGAGGACTTCCCCGGGGTCGGGAAGACGATGCTGGCGAAGACGATGGCGCGCTCGCTCGACTGCTCGTTCTCGCGCATGCAGTTCACGCCCGACCTACTGCCCTCGGACGTGACCGGCGTCAACGTGTTCAACCAGCGGTCGAACGAGTTCGAGTTCCGCCCCGGCCCGGTCTTCGCGAACCTCCTCCTGGTCGACGAGATCAACCGCGCGCCGCCGAAGACGCAGGCCGCGCTGCTCGAGTGCATGCAGGAGAACCAGGTCACGATCGACGGCGTCAGCTACGTGCTCGGGCGCCCGTTCATGGTCATGGCGACGCAGAACCCGATCGAGTACGAGGGCACGTATCCGCTGCCCGAGGCGCAGCTCGACCGGTTCACGATGCGGGTCGACATCGGCTACCCGCCGCCCGCCGAGGAGGCGCGCATGCTCTCCGAGCAGACCACCGGCATCCCGCTCGACCAGCTCGAGCCGGTGACGAGCGCGACCGGGATCACAAGCGTGATCGAGGAGGCGACGCGGGTCTTCGTCGAGGACAGCATCCACCGTTACGTCGTCGACCTCGTCGGCGCGACACGCTCCGACACCCGCCTTTACCTGGGCGCGAGCCCGCGCGCCGGGATCGCGCTGCTCCGCGTCGCCAAGGCCCGGGCGCTCGCGGACGGGCGCGAGTACGTGCTCCCCGACGACGTCAAGGCCGTCGCCGCGCCTGTGCTCGCACACCGCCTGATCCTCGGCCCCGAGGCACGTGCGGGCGGGATCCCCGCGGCCACCCTGATCCGCGAAGCGGTCGACCGGACGCCGGTTCCCGCATGACCGGCCGCGGCCGCGCGGTGCTGGTCCTGGCCGCCGCCGCGTACCTCTCGGCCTGGGCGTTCGGCGCGACGGTCGTCTTCCCGGCCGCGATCGGGCTCGGCCTCGTAGTCGGTCTCGGCTGGGCCTGGGTGCGGGTGCTGCGCAGGCCGATCGACCTGCGGCGCTCTCTGGGCTCAGGCGAGCAGCTCGAAGGTGATGACGTCGCGGTGCTCCTCGAAGCCACTCCGCGGCCGCCCGCCCCGACCTCGCTGCTCGTCGCGGACGAGATCGACCGTCTCGAGCCGCAGGAGGTCACGCTCCGGCGCCGCGGCCACGAGCTGGTCGCGCGCTACATGCTCCCGTCGGTCCCTCGCGGCCGCTACCGCTTCGCGGGTGCGCGCGCGATCTTCGAGGACCCGTTCGGTCTCTTCCATGCCGAGTCGCCCGCGGGCGGGCGCGCCACGCTGCTCGTCTACCCGCGCCTCGTCGAGCTCGAGCGCCTCTTCTCGGAGGCCGGCGGCACATCGCTGGAGGGCGGGCGCCTGCTCCTGCAGCGCACGAGCGGTTTCGAGCTGCACAGCGTGCGCGACTACGCGGAGGGCGAGTCCCTGCGCAAGGTGCACTGGCGCACGACGGCCCGCCGCGGGCGGCTGATGGTCAAGGAGCTCGAGGACGCGCCGCACGACGAGGTGGCCGTGCTCCTCGACGCGAACCGGCAGGCTGTCGTGGGCGAGAGCTTCGACGTCGGAGTGCGGGCCGCCGGGTCGATCCTCCGGCTGCACGCTCTGCGCGGAAGGCGAGCCCTGCTGACCGTCACCTGCGACCCGCCAGAGAGCCGCCGCGTCGCCTCGTTCGACGGCGAGTGGCAGCTCGCGCGCGAGCTCCTGGCGGCTGCCGAGCCGACCGGGGCGGTCGCGCTAGAGACGTTCCTCGTGCGCGAGTCCTCGCCGGCCGCGCAGGCGACGGAGCTCGTCGTCATCACGTCGGCGCTGAACCGCCCCCTCGCGGACGCGCTCCTGCAGCGGGTGCGTGCCCACCGGCCGGCCTCGCTCGTGCTCGTGCACGCGGCGAGCTTCGGCAAGGAGGAGCCGGACCGGCTGCGTGAGCCGCTCGTCCTGCGGCTCCAGGCCGCCGGCGTGCCGGTGACGGCGGTCGGGCGCGGCGACGACCTGCGCGCGAAGCTCGAGGCGCTTCCACAGGCGGCGGTCGCCCATGGCTAGAACGGCGCTCCTCGCCGGCGGTGTGGCCGTGCTGATCGCGGCCAGCTGGGGACGACTCGAGCAGCCTCGTGCCGGCCTCGGCGAGCTGCTGCTGGTGGCGGCGCTCGGGGTTGCGCCAGCCCTCGTGCCCGGCCGGCGCCTGCGCATCGGCGCGGCCGTGCTCGCTGCGCTGGCGGCGCTCTCGGTCGCCTTCGACGCCTCGCCGCTCGATGCCCGTCCGTTCGACGGCCGCCACGACTTCTTCGGGCCGGTGCTCGACGGGACCTGGATCGGTCTCCGCGACTACTACGACGTCCTGCTCCCGTTCGAGCCCGCGCTCCAGCCGGAGATGCACGGCGTGCTCCTCCTGGCGGTCTTCGCGTTCTCGTTCGCGGCGGCACTGGCAATCGCCGCGCGCCGGCCGTCGATCGCGATCCTCGCGCTCCTGGCCGGCGCCGGCTGGCCGGCGACGATCTACCCGGCCGGGAGCGAGCTCGGGCGCGGCGTGCTCCTGCTCGCGGCCGCGCTCGTCCTGCTCGCCGCGATGCGCGTCGGGCGGGGCAGCCCGGTGACCCAGATCGGCGCAGGCGCCCTCGTCCTCGTCGTCGCGCTTGGGCTCTCCGCGTCGACCGCAGTCGGCAAGAGCCAGTTCGTGGACTGGGAGAACTGGGACTTCTACAACCAGCCCGACGACCCCGTGACCGTCTCGTACGTCTGGCGCGCGAACTACGACGGCGTCACTTTCCCGAACAAGCGCACGCGCGTATTGAAAATCCGGGCGCCGGCCCGCGCGACCTACTGGCGTGCGACGACGCTCGACAGCTTCACGGGCGACATCTGGGACGAGGACCTCTATTCCGAGCTGCCCTTCCGCGAGGGCTCGTTCGCGGACGTGTCGGCCGACCCGCTGCTGCCCGCTGCCGCCCGCGACCGAACCAACTGGACGAGGGCGGACGTGACCGTCGAGGCGCTCAGGGACAGCCACCTGACGGCGGCGAGCATCCCCGTCGCGTACGACACGCGTGACCTCCCGCGGGCGCAGTTCGGAAGCGGCGGGGTCGCAGCGGTGCCGGACCTGCTCAGCCGGGGCGACCGGTACACGACGTGGGGCTACGCGGCGCGGCCGAAGCCGGCCGAGCTGGCGCGCTCGCAGCCCGACTACCCACCGGAGATCGCGGAGGACGGGCGCTACTTGTCGGTCGAAGGCTTCGCGATTCCGCCGTTCGGCAGTCCGGGGCGCGAGGGCTGGATGGCGGACCTGTTCACGAACGACGAGGCTCTCCGTCCCTACGCGGCCGTCTACGAGCGGGCGCGGACGATCGTCGGGCGGGCGACGAACCCGTACGCGGCGACGGTGGCGCTCGAGGCCTGGTTCCGCACCGGCGGCGGCTTCGTCTACGACGAGAGCCCGCGCCGCGCCCGGAACCTGCCGCCGCTCGTCTTCTTCGTGACGAGGTCGAAGGAGGGCTACTGCCAGCACTTCGCCGGCGCGATGGCGCTGATGCTCCGCTACCTCGGCATCCCGTCCCGCGTCGCGGCCGGGTTCACGAGCGGCACCTACGACCGCGACAACCACGTCTGGAACGTCACGGACCGCAACGCGCATACCTGGGTCGAGGTGTGGTTCCGCGGCTTCGGCTGGCTGCCGTTCGACCCGACACCCGGTCGCGGCAACCTCAGCGGTCCCTACAGCGCCTCGTCCTTCTCGTTCGACGCGCCGGGGGCGCGCGACGTGCTCGCGGCCGCCGGCCTCGTGACCGCGAACTCGCTGCTCCAGTTCCAGCTCGACCGCGCCAGGGGCGGCGCTGCGACCGGCGCCGGTCCGCGCGATCTCCGGCGCGCGCCGGGCGCCGAGGAGAGTGGAGGCGGAATCAGCGTCGCCCAGGGGATCCTGCTCGCACTCGCCACGCTGCTGGTGCTCGTTGCGTTTGCGAAGCTCGCCCGCCGGCGGAGCCGCTACCTGACCCGCGACCCACGGCGTCTCGCGACCGCTTGCCGGCGTGAGCTCGTCGAGGTCCTGGCCGATCAGCGGATCGACGTCCCGCCCGCGGCGACGCTGGGAGAGCTCCGGTCGCTCGTCCGCGAGGAGACCGGGGTCGAGCTCCGGCGGCTCGTCGCTGTGCTCGGTCTGGCGCGGTTCGGGCCTGCTGAGGAAGCACCGGCTGCGGCGCATTCGGCCCGGACGGAGCTCCGCGCGGTCCGCCGCTCGTTGCGACGAGCATTCTCGCCCGGCGCGCGGATCCGCGGCACGTTCTCGCTGCGCTCGGTCACAGCACGGTAAGTGGAGGCGATCGTCATGGCCGCCGGCGAGGGCCGGCGCCTGCGTCCGATCAGCGAGCGCTGGCCGAAGCCGGTGCTGCCCATCGACGGGCGTCCGGTGATCGTCACGCTCCTCCACGAGCTGGCCGACGCCGGCGTCGAGGTCGCCACGGTCGTCACCGGGCACCTCGCCGAGCAGGTGGAGGCGCTGACGGCCCACTGCGAGCCGCGCTTGGACGTGCGGTTCACCCGCCAGCCGGAGCCGCTCGGCGCCGCCGATGCGGTGCGCAGGGCGCTGGCCGCTTACGCCCGGGCGCCGTTGCTGATCACGGCTGCCGATACGGTCTTCGAACCGGGCGGAGTGGGGCGGTTCGCCCACGCGGCCGAGCGTGCAGACGGCGCGATCGCCTGGCGTGTCGGGCCGGGGACGCGTTCGCTCCGGCTCGAGGACGGGCGGATCGCCGGAATCGCACCGGCCGGAGAAACGCCGCATGCGACGGCGCCACTCTGGGCGGCGACGGGCGAGACCCTGGCGTTCCTCGCAGACCTCCCGGGCCCGCCGTTCGAGCTCACGACCGCGTTTCAGCGGGCCATCGACGCGGGGAAGACCATTCTGGGCGTCGAGATCGGCCCGACCCGAGATCTGACCGAGCCGGCCGACGTCGTGCGGCACAACTTTCTCTATCTTGAGAACGAGAGATGAGTGAGACCTACGACCTCTTCCAGAAGGGCCGCGCGCACCTGAAGGAGGGCATGCCCGCCCAGGCGACCGTGTCCCTCGAGAAGGCGAAGCGCCGCGAGCCGGACAAGGCGTCGATCCGCGAAGCCCTCGGGATCGCGTACTTCCGCATGCAGGAGTACGAGAAGGCCGAGTCCGAGTTCCGCGCGATGACCGAGATCGCGCCGAACGACGACTACGCGCACTACGGCCTCGGCCGCAGCCTGGAGACGCTCGGCCGCGAGACCGAGGCGCAGGGCCAACACACGCTCGCCAGCTCGCTCCGGCCCGGGCGCGAGCACTACTCCTCGCGCATCCGCGACCTTTCGTAGGCCGTGCGAGCAGTCGTGCAGCGCGTCGCCGAGGCGCGCGTGCGAGTGGGGGAGGAGACCGTCGGCGAGATCGGCCCGGGCCTCTGCGTGCTGCTCGGCGTCGCGCGGGGCGACGAGGAGATCGACGCCGAGCGCCTGGCCGGCCGCGTCGCCCGCCTGCGCATCTTCGAGAACGAGGAGGGCAGGTTCGACCGCAGCCTGCTCGACATTGGCGGCGCGGCGCTCGTCGTCAGCCAGTTCACGCTCATCGCCGACACGGCGAAGGGCAACCGCCCGAGCTTCACGGAAGCGGCCTCGCCAGCAGAGGCGAAGCGGCTCTACCAGGCGTTCTGCTCCGCTCTGCGTGAGCTCGGCGTCCCGATCGAGACGGGCGTCTTCGGCGCCCGCATGCGCGTCGAGCTCGTCAACGACGGCCCTGTGACGATCATCCTGGACGCCTGACCGGCGGCAGGAGCGCGACCACTCGCTCGAAGAACTCCGCCTTCCGCTCCTCGTAGCCGGTTCGGCGATTCGACCTCAACTGTCGGTATTCAGCGAGAAGATCCGGACGTTGCAAGAGGAGATCCCATGCGCGGCGATGATGCGCGTCTCCCTTGGTGCCGATCCGGGTCACCACGATGTCCACTTGCGGCGGGCCTGGATCGCGGAAAGCGGCCCAGTCGTCGCGCCGATCATTGGGATAGAGCGCCGGATATTCAGCCGCAAGAACCTTCGCGGCGGCGGCCACGTCGTCGACGAGAGCGACCAGATCGATGTCGACGGAGTACTCGCCATCCAAAAGCGCGCCGCCAGTCACGCGCACATCGGCGGTCGGGACGACCCGAAGAATCCGACGGCGGTGCGCCGAGATGACTTCGTCGATCCAGCTCATGATGGGGCGCCTCGTCGGCGTCGGGTTGCGGTTTTCGCTTGCTATCCTTCCGTACCACCACATTTCAGCTGGTTCGAAATGGGCGCGCCGCGCCCCTTTTTTTTGAGAAGGAACGATTTGAGCAACGTTTACGACAAGGAGAAGAGCCTGTACCGCGAGGTCGCTCCTCGGGTCGAGCGCAGCGTGCCCGGGGTCGAGGTGCTCGCCGTCGAGCTCTCGGGCCCGGAGCGGTTCACGGTTTTCATCGACCACCCGCAGGGGGTCGACCACGCGCTCTGCGAGCGCGTCACCGACGTGCTCCGCGACTACCTGGACCGCTTCTCGGTCGACGTCTCCTCGCCGGGGACCGACCGGCCGCTCCGCGAGCCGCGCCATTTCGAGCGCGTCGTCGGCCGCAAGGTCGCACTGCGCACCGCCGACGAGATCGCAGGGCGCACGCGCTTCCGCGGCGAGGTCGTGGCGACGGACGCCCGCGGCCTCAAGGTCGCGACCGGGGCCGACGAGCCTGTTGACATCCCGTACGAGACCATCGTCCGGGGCAATCTGATCGGAGAGAGGAAGTAGAGATGACTCGGGAGATCATCGAAGCCGTTCGCGTCATCGAGAAAGAGAAGGGCA
>JBKPFP010000356.1:0-3703 GCA_046744435.1 Actinomycetota bacterium
GTGCCGGAGGCGGTTCGCGGCGAGGGCGTGGCCACGACCGGCGCGGCCGCCTGGCACGCGGCGGGCCTCCGCGGTGCGGGTGCGCGCGTCGCGGTCGTCGACCTCGGCTTCGGCGGCTGGCGGCGGAGCCGCGCGAACGGCGACCTACCCGCCTCGACGGTGGCCGTGAGCTTCTGCCCGTCGGGCGCCCTCGACGGTGCCGCGGCGTACGACCACGGCACGGCCGTCGCCGAGATCGTGGCCGAGATGGCGCCCTCGGCCCGCCTCTACCTCATCTGCGTGCAGACGGTCGCCGCGCTGGGCCGGGCGAAGGACTACGCGAAGCGCAACGGCATCCGGATCGTCAACCACTCGGCCAGCTGGTTCAACTCGAGCCGCGGTGACGACTCGGGCGCGCTCGACACGCCCGCCGGGATCGTCGCCGACGCACGCGCGTCGGGGATCCTCTGGGTCAACGCCGCCGGGAACCGCGCCCAGCAGCACTGGCGCGGCACCTTCACCGACACCGACGGCGACGAGTGGCACGAGTTCGCGCCCGGGGACGAGGGCAACACGCTCCTGGTCCCGCCAGCCACGCACACCTGTGTGGCGCTCAAGTGGGACGGTTGGCCCACGACCGCGGTCGACTACGACCTCTACCTCGTCCGCGACCCGGACGGAGCCGTCATCTCCTCGTCCACGACGAGCCAGACCGGCGCCCAGCCGCCGACCGAGCTCGCCTGCTACGTGAACGCAACGCCCGCCGCGAGGACGATCGGCATCGCCGTCCACGGCTACAACGCGGCGGCGACCCCGCGGCTCGACCTCTTCGTCTACCCGACGCCGGACCTCGAGTACCAGGTCGCCGAGGGCAGCGTCACCGAGCCGGGCTCGTCATCGGCGGCGCTCACCGTCGGCGCCGTCTGCTGGCAGAACGACGGGCTCGAAGCCTTCAGCTCACGCGGGCCGACGATCGACGGTCGCATGAAGCCGGACCTGACCGCCCCGGACTGGGTCTCGTCCTTCGCGTACGGGCGGTTCGGCGGCTGCGGCGGCCGGAGCGGCTTCGCCGGCACCTCGGCTGCGAGCCCGCACGTCGCGGGCGCGGCGGCGCTCGTCAAGGGGGCCAATCCCTCGTTCGGGGCGGCCGAGCTGCAGCAGTTCCTCGAGAGCCATGCGGTCGACCTCGGCGTTCCCGGCAGGGACGCGTCCTTCGGTGCCGGGCGCCTGGCCCTGGGGGCGCCTCCACGCGTCGCGCTGCGCGCCTGCGTCGTGCCCAGGGTGCGTGGACTCCGTCTGGCAAGGGCGAAAGCGGCCATCGCGCGGGCCGGCTGCTCGGTCGGCCGTGTCCGGCGGGCGCGCTCCCGCCTGCGCCGTGGGCGAGTCGTCGCCCAGAGCCCGCGTGCCGGGCTTCAGCTCGCTCCTCGCGCGCGCGTGAACCTGACTGTCAGCAGTTAAGCCTCGAATTGGGGCTAAAGGGTTTGGCGCTCAGGCCCGAAAAGAGACGGTGACCGGGTAGATCCGGTCGCGGGAGTCCTAGCGCTGGGCCGCAGAGCGTTGGGGCTCCCCTCCTTATGGTCCCGGCCCACGGGCCGGGACTCGCCGAAAGTGCGCTGCACTTTCGGCGACTAAAAGCACGCGTCGCTGTATGCCAGCGCCCTTACGCGCGTGTGGTTGGGCGCCGCGTGCAATGCGGAACAATGTCATTCGAGCAGCCGGATCAGGCCGCCCGGCGCCGCTCCGCCTTGCGGGCGCGCATCCGCCGGGGGTCGGGAACGGGAACGGCCGCGAGCAGGGCCTTCGTGTACTCGTGCCGCGGGCTTGCGTAGACCTCGTCCGCGGTCCCGGTCTCGACGATCTTCCCTTGGGCCATGACCGCGATCCGGTCGCTCATCGTCCTCACGACGGCGAGGTCGTGGGCGATGAACAGGTAGGTGAGCCCGAACTCCTGCTGCAGGTCCTTGAGCAGGTTCAGGATCTGCGCCTGGATCGAGACGTCCAGGGCGGAGACGGGCTCGTCGCAGACGATCAGCTTCGGCCCGAGGGCGAGCGCGCGGGCGATGCCGATCCGCTGCCGCTGGCCGCCGGAGAACTCGTGTGGGTAACGATTCGTGAAGCCGGGGTTGAACCCGACCACGTCCAGCAGGTGGCGGACCCGGTCGCGACGCGAGCGGCGCGTGCCGACACGATGGACGTGCAGCGGCTCGGCGACGATGTCTCCGACCGTCATCCGCGGATTGAGCGACGCGTAGGGATCCTGGAAGACGATCTGCATCTCGCGCCGCAGGCGGCGGATCTCTTCCCGGCCGAGCTCTGTCAGCTCCTTGCCGAGGAATCGCACGGAGCCCGCAGTCGGGCGCAGCAGCTGCAGGATGCAGTAGCCGGTCGTCGACTTGCCCGACCCGGACTCGCCGACGAGGCCGAGCGTCTCGCCTTCGCCGATCTCGAGGCTGACGCCGTCGACCGCCTTGACCGAGCCGACGGTGCGCTCGAAGAGCATCCCGGCCTTGACCGGGAAGTGCTTCTCGAGCCCCGCGACCTCGAGCAGCGCACCCTCAGCCACCGGCCGCCACCTCCTCGCGCCGGCCGGCGCGCTCCGAAAACGGATGTGCGGAGCGCACCCAGTGGCCCGGTCGCACTTCGCGCAGGTCCGGCGCAACCGTTGCGCAGGAGTCTCCGAGCGCGGAGAACGGGCAGCGCGGAGCGAACCGGCACGCCGCCGGCGGATCGACGAGGTCCGGCGGCCGGCCTGGAATCGCAGTCAGCGGACCGGCGCGGACGCCGTCTCCCTCCAGCTGCGGCAGCGCGCCGAGGAGCGCCTCGGTGTAGGGGTGCTCCGGGCGGTCGAAGAGCTCGACGGCCGGCGCCTGCTCGACGATCTGTCCCGCGTACATGACCGCGACCTCGTCGGCCACCTCGGCCACGACGCCCATGTCGTGCGTGATCACGATCATCGCCATCCCGTGCTCGGAGCGCAGCTCGTCGAGCAGATCGAGCACGCCCGCCTGCACTGAGACGTCGAGCGCCGTCGTCGGCTCGTCGGCGATCAGCAGCTTCGGGTTGCAGGAGAGCGCGATCGCGATCATCACGCGCTGCCGCATCCCGCCGGAGAACCGGTGCGGGTAGTCGTCGAGCCGCTCGGCCGCCCGCGGGATGTGCACCTCGTCGAGCAGGGCGATCGCCCGTTGCCGCGCCGCGCCCCTCGACAGGCCGAAATGACGGCGCATGGTCTCGGTGATCTGCGTCCCGATCGTCAGCGTCGGGTTCAGCGACGTCATCGGATCCTGGAAGATCATCGCGATCTCGCGTCCGCGCACGTCCTCGAGCTCCCGCTCCGAGAGCTTGGAGAGGTCGCGGCTGTCGAAGTGCACCGACCCTGCGACGACCTTCGCCGGCGGCTTCGGCAGCAGCCCCATGACCGAGAGCGCCGTCACCGACTTGCCGCAGCCGGATTCGCCGACCAGGCCGAGCGTGCGCCCGCGCTCGACCGAGAAGCTGATGCCGTCGACCGCCCGCACGACGCCCTCACGCGTGAAGAAGTGCGTGCGCAGGTCCGTGACCTCGAGCAAGGCCATCTAGGTCTCCCTCGTGCGCGGGTCGAGCGCGTCGCGCAGGCCGTCGGCGATGAAGTTGGCGCAGAGCACGAGCGTGGCGATGGCGAGGCTCGGGATGACGATCACGTGCGGGTGCGTGCGATAGACCTGCCGTCCTTCCTGCGCCATCG
>JBKPFP010000020.1:0-4279 GCA_046744435.1 Actinomycetota bacterium
GCCCTCTCCGGCACGGAATTTGCTGCGCTGAGCGACACCGAGCTCGACCAGCAGGTCGAAGACATCGGCGTCGTCGCCCGCGTCGCGCCCGAGGACAAGGTGCGCCTGGTCGAGAAGCTCAAGCAGAGGGGCCACGTCGTCGCCATGACCGGAGACGGCGTCAACGACGCTCCTGCCCTCAAACGGGCGGACATCGGGGTCGCCATGGGCATCACCGGAACCGAGGTGACGAAGGAAGCCGGCGACATGATCCTCACCGACGACAACTTCGCCACCATCGTCGCAGCGGTCGAGGGCGGCCGCGCGATCTACGACAACCTGATGAAGTACGTCCGCTTTCAGCTGATCACGCTGGGCGGGTTCATCCTCCTTTTCCTCGTCGCCGGGATCTTCGACGTTGCGAACGGCATCCCGCTCACGCCGCTGCAGATCCTCTGGGTCAACTTCGCGATCGACGTGCTGCTGGCGATCGGCCTCGGCTTCGACGCGGCGGCGCCTGGCCTGATGCGGCGCAGGCCGAGGGATGCGAACGCTCCGATCATCGACCGGGCGCTCGGGATCCGGCTCGGGCTCGCGGCCCTGCTCGTCGCCGCTCTGGCGCTCGTGATCGTTGCCTGGGGCGAGCATCGCTACGCGCTCACCGTGGCGACGACGATGGGGATGACGACCCTCGGCCTGATGCACATCGTCGCCGCCTTGGAGGCGCGGGAGCCGACGGAGACGATCTTCAAGCGCTACACGATCGCGAACCGGCGCTTCGTCCAGTTGATCGGCGCGGCGCTGGTGCTTTCGTTCCTGGTCACGGCGCTCTCGCCCTTGCAGCGGATCTTCGACACCGTCGCGTTGTCCGCCGCCCAGTGGGGGATCTGCCTGATGGGCCCGATCGTCTATCTGGCGATCACCGAGCTCGGCAAATGGTTCGAGCGGTACTCGGGTGAGGGCCGCCCGGCCCCCGCCACGGCCGAAACGTAGCGTGCGGGTTCGAGTCCCCCACGGCACTCCTTACCGGTCTTGCAGCGCGTCAAGTCCGACGGCGAACGCGACGAGAAGACGCCGGTCGACGTCGAGCCCCGGCTCGACCTCGAGCACGTACTTGTCGCTCAGCTTGCCGAGCACGCGGCGGTAGTAGCCGACCTGCCGACCGTCGCGATGCAGCCGGAAGTTGAACGGCAGGAACTCGAGCGGCATCAACCACTCGGGGAGAAACGCAGCGACCCGGCGGACGACCGCGATCGACCACCGAGCCTCGTGCCCTTCGAGCACGCGGTTGCCCTCGGCGTCGCGGACGTACCAGTGACTGCGGAGCAGCGAGCGCCCGAAGTCCTTCTCGAGCATCCCGATCACGGCTCCATCCGCGTCGAGCACCTGGTGCCGGCCGCGGAACTCGAAGACCGGCTTCGACTTGATCATGAACAGGTGCTCGTCGACGTCCGGTGCCAGGCGGAAGCGGATGTCCTCCTTGATGCTCATCTTCTTCTGCTTCACGAAGAGCAGCGGATGCCCCTCCTCGGCCGAGCCCGGTGGAGGGACGCTGATCCGGTACTCGTTGCCGATCGGCTTGAAGAGCTGCTGGACGAGCAGCCGGTCCGCGCCCTCGAGCTCCGAGAGCACGGCCTGGGGATCAGGAGTGACGGTGGCCGCTGGCTCGGATCCTATTCAGCGTGTCCCGGGCAGACATTGCTCTTTGCGAGAACTTTGTGACGAGGCGATTTCGGAAATGTGCAAAGAGCGCGACTTCTTCGATTGACCTCGCGCCGCGGGCGCCCTAGGTTGCCGCTTGCGCCGAGCACGGAGCGCGACTAGGTCGAAACTCAGCCGCAGGATCGTAGGCGGAAGCCGAAGGTCAGACGGTTGAGTGGACGAAAGCGCAACCGGCTCGGCGAAACTTTGGTCCCGTTGAGCGCTCGTACGAGCCGGCGTCGGCCGCCGGGCCTGCGGGCGGGCGCGCCGGTCGTGGTCGGCGGGCATCGAGAACTCCGCCATGGCGTAGTCGATCGCCGGGCTCCCGGCCTGCAGGGGCGCCGGCGCCGCCGTTCGCGAACAACTGATCGGTCGTGCGGTTCCCGCCGACGGTGTTCAGCCCCGAGCAGCCGCCCTGGACCGCGCCCGGGCACGTGCCCGACGCCGTTGTCGTGGACATTGTTGCCGAGCAGGTGCAGGTCGTTCGTCAGCGCCTCCCGGCGAGCACGGTCAACGAGCTCCGCGACTTCTACCGCTCGAGTCCGAACGGGATTATCCTCGCGCCGCTCCCGCGCCTCGGCGACAAGATCGCCCTGACGGCCTGGACGCACCTCGCGACCTGCACGGAGTTCGACGAAGGGGCGTACGAGAAGGTCCGCGACGCGTACCGCGCGAAGGGCCCCGAGCCGTTCCGGCTGCAGGATCTCGCGCCGGGCTCCTAGTCCTGGCTCGCGGCTATCTTGGGTCTACGAGCCGCTCACGTTCGCGCTCAGATACGGGTCGACAGCTCCGTCGTCGAGGCGTTCACCCCGGACTCTCTTCCTGCCCGAGATCGGGATTTACATCGAGCTGACGAGGCAGCATCGGCGGCTCGGCACGCGACCGCTAGCCCGCTCGCGAGCCGAAGGCTGCGGAGCTGTCCGCCACGGCCGCATCCACGGCGAAGCGGGGGCAACGCGATCGCGCCGGCCGTCTTATCGGCAGGACCCCGCCGCGCCACATCCGGCGGAGCAACTCGTTCCGCGTGCTCGGTAGTTTAATCACTCTTCTTCATCTTTGATGAGATTGAACGCAAAATTCTGGTAGGTTCAACGCGGGGAGGCTGCGATGGGTGCGTCGTCACGCCGACGTCGTCGTGGTGGGAGCGGTGCAAGGTTCGTTATGACAAGAGTCCGCTTTGGCGTTTGGGGTTGACAGAAACCTTCAAGATTTATTAGATTTACGTAGGTGTTTCACCGCGGCAATGCTCGGCCAAGGTCGGGGCGATCTGGGGAAGGACGATGACTTCGGGGGAAAGCTCAGAGTCGCGGGGTGCGCCTCGTTCGGAACATCAGAGGCATCTTGCAGCGAAAACCTCAAAAACCTAGTACACGCGCGCGCGTGAGAGCGAGCTCCGGAGCGGCCCTGGCGCTACTGGCGGTACTGGCTGCGACTTTCCTTCCCGCTGGAGGTGCTCAGGCGATCCCGAACGTGTTCTCGTTCGACATGCTTCGGGTTGGCGATGCGCAAGGCCTCGAGAACTACACGTACACCGCAGGCGACGTCGTCTTCCCCCAGGCGGGCGTAGACCCCGGGACGTACTACAAGTTCGTCGTCACAGACTCCGCAGGCGCGATCCGAAATCCGTCGTTTCCCTGTACTCCGGCCGCCAACTTCGCGAGCTCGAACAACACGTACAGCGTCGCCCCCACCGATCCCGCCTCCACGGGGACTGCGTGGAGGTTCAGGCTGAACCAGTACAACACGGCGAACTGCAGCGGGGCGGTCGCGAAGACGACGTTCAAGAGCCTCTACGTCGCCAAGGCGACGGCCTATGCCAACTCCGCGTTGACGGTCGTAAAGTCGAGCTTCACGGCCGGGGAGACGGCCTATGTGTCGATCCAGGGCGTCACATCCAACGCGGGCGACTGGAGCACCACCTGGTTGCTTCCGTCTTCCGGTACCGCGTGCGCCAATACCGCGGGAGCCGACCGGCCGGAATCGTCCGGGAGCGGCCGCCTGCCCAAGAGCACGACGACTTTTCTCCAATATCGGCCGAACGTCACGAGCACCGGCTCGGCCTGGAACCGCGAATCGAACTACGAGACACGACCCTGCGTCGCCTTTGGCAGCACCAACGACGGTGCGTGGAAGCTCCAGCTCCGGTTCGACGCCATCAATTTCGTTTCCGTCAACGCGTTCACGGTCGACGCGCTGCCGCCGCCGACCCCGACGATCGACTCCGGCCCGCCCGACCCGAGCAACTCGGCGAGCGCGACCTTCACCTTCTCCGACAGCGAGGCCGGCGTCGGCTTCCGCTGCCAGCTGGACGGCGGTGGCTTCGTTCCCTGCAGCTCGCCGCAGAGCTATGGCGGTCTGGCCGAGGGCAGCCACAGCTTCCAGGTGAAGGCGCGTGACGGCGCCGGCAACGAGAGCGCGGCCGTGACCCGCTCGTGGACAGTGGACACGCTGCCGCCGCCGGCGCCGACGATCGACTCCGGGCCGCCCGACCCGAGCAACTCGGCGAGCGCGACCTTCACCTTCTCCGACAGCGAGGCCGGCGTCGGCTTCCGCTGCCAGCTGGACGGCGGTGGCTTCGTTCCCTGCAGCTCGCCGCAGA
>JBKPFP010000331.1:0-4961 GCA_046744435.1 Actinomycetota bacterium
GCGAGGTAGAGGAAGCGGTCGTCCATCGAGAGGACGAGATCGGTGATCAGGCCGGGCACCGGGAACGGCCAGCCCTCGAGCGGGACGCCCTCGACCGCGATCACCTGGTCGGCCTTCCAGCTGCCGTTGTCGCGCTGGAAGTGCCACATCGTGCTCGAGAGTGCGGCGCCGACGAAGCCCTCGTCGGCGTCCGGGTCGTGGAGCCAGCGCGCCTCGAGCGGGACGAGGCCGTTCTCGCCGAGATCGAGCGTCTGCTCCAGCCGTCGCTCGGCGAGATCCCAGAAGTGCAGCTTGCTCCCGTACCGTCCTGCAGCGACGTCGTCGAGGTCGAAACCCGGCTCGTAGGCATTCGGCTCGCCGAATTCACTCGAGACGAGCGCGTTCTTGCGCGGCTGGTACCAGAAGTCGTAATTGAACCCAGGCGTCTCGTCCCCGTTCTCCCAGCGGCCTTTCAGCTCGAACGTCTTCGCGTCCAGCACTGCGAAGCCGCCCGCCCCGTTCCCGTCGGCGTCGCCGAGCATCGAGATGACGATGTTGTCGCCCGGCATGCAATGCACGGTGTGGGGTCGCGTGTAGCCCGTCTCGCGTACGACCTCTTCGGGCTCGATCACCTTCTCGATGGTCGGGCGTCGTGGGTCGTCGGCGACGTTGACGACGTGGAGCCGGGACGACCGGAAGCCGGGGACGATCAGATGCGAGCGGTCGGGGCCGTGGCAGGCCGACGAGCAGCGGTTCCAGCCGAAATGGTGGAGCTCGTCGCCCGCGTTCGGCATCGGCAGCTCATGGACGATGCGGCCTTCGCCGGTGTCGACGACGGCCAGGAAGTCAGGCGCGTCCACGCCGGTGCCCTCGTGCAGGCAGGCGAGATAGAGAAACTCCTCGGGCGGGGCCTGCATCGCTTCTTCCGGCGAGCGATGGAACGACGTCGAGCCGTTATGGGACATCACGGACCTCCTCAGCGAGCGTCTAAGACAAATGACTAAGTCATTTGACTAAACCTTGGCCGCTTTGTCAAGGAGACCGATGATCTCGGCGACTACCTCCCCTTAGACGAATCCGATCGCGCGCAACCGGAGGTCGAGCAGTCGCAGCGCTTCGACATAGAACGCCTGCGGCTCGACGCCGTAGCCGGAGCGCACGAGGTCGGCCATGCCGTTCTCCGCCGCGGACAGGAGCTCGATGGCGACGACCGAGAACTCGTCGATGACCTCCTCGACCAGCCGCCTCGTCCGTTGCGGGTCGCCGCGCATCTGCTCGCGGCAGTAGGAGATGCCGATGCCGATGTGGCGGGCCTCGTCGCGGGCGACGAGACGCTGGCCCTGGGCGAGCCCGGGAAAGTCGCCGAAACGCTCGTACTGGGGTGCCGCGAGGTCCTGCGCGGTGCGGGCAACGACGCCCTCGCCGAGGAGGTGGTAGGCGACGACCGCCTGCAGGAAGAGATCGGGGTCGGGGTCGCGTGCGAGCCGGGAGACGCGCTCGTCGAGCCGCTGGTAGAGGGTCTCCGCGACGAGGTCCATGCTGCGGTCGGCGACCTCTCGCACGGCGTCGATGCCTCCGTCGATCCCGAAGACGAGCTCGTAGATGCGCAGGACGGTCTGCAGGTGCCGGTGCTCGTCGGCCGTCTGGGTGGCGAGCAGCAACTCGATCTCCCAGCTCGGAGCGGCCGCCAGGAAGGGGGCGAGCAGCCGCGCGACGTTGAACTCGGCGTGGAAGCGGTGCGCGAAGATCCAGATCAGGCCGGCGCGGTCGCCCTCGCTCAGCGCTCGGAAGCTGCGCGCGTCGGCCTCGAGGTCGAGCTCGAGCGGGCTCCACTGGTTCCGCTCCCAGTGCTCGTAGAGCGCGGTGTACGGGGAGGCCGTCCGCTCGAGCCGCTCGTTTGTCCGTTGCTCGGCTGTCGCCATTCCCTCAGCCTGCCGCCGGCCTCGAGCGCGCCAATCGGAATCGACGCCTGGAGATGCTCTCAGGCGCCACGGTGTCCAGCTGCCTGGCCACGCCGGCGAGGTGAACCGTGGGATCCCAAAGGCGGCTCATGGCGACCAAGCATCGCGTCGGGACGGCTCAACAGCATCGCGGGCACCCACCAACCGCGGCGCGGGCTAGCCGGACTCGGGGCCTTCCGGCTAGCCGGGATCCCCGTCGAGGCCCTGCTCGGCGAGCCAGGCCTTCGCGACGCGCTTCTGCGCCCGCGTCATCCATGCCCCCGCCACGAGGTCACGCAGCTCCTCGCGGTCGATGCGAGCCAGGTCGGGGATGCGGACGAGCACCGCCGGATAGCCGCGGAAGTGCGGCGTCGTGAAGTACACGCCTCGGTCGTCGGCGAGCAGGAGCTCCTTCTCGTCCAGGCCGTCGACTCGGAACATGAGTACGTCGTCCATGCGCTCCCCGGTCTCGGGGTCGACGGCGTCGGGCCGTCGGCTCCGGTGAAAGCAGAACAGCTTCCCGTGCACGTGGTAGGAGGGTCGGCCGTCCTCGGACACCTCCTTCGTCGCCTGCGGCATCGCGAGCGCGAGCTCGTCCAGGTCGGCCATGGTCGTCACGGCGTGCAATCTGCCACACGCCGCCTCCGGGAGCACGAGCCCGAGACGTAGTCTGAGAGGGTCGTCATCGAGGGGTCCGGAGGAGTAGTCATGGGAGATGGACAGCGGCCAAGCGAGCGGATCACCGAGCAAGTCAGCTCGTGGCCGGGTGTCACGGCAGGGCCGGGTCGACGGGGCGAGTTCGCCTTCAAGGTCGGACGTCGTGAGATCGGCCACCTGCACGGCGATCACGCGGCCCACTTCGGCTTCCCGAAGGCGGTCTGGCAATCACTGTTCGAGGCGAGGCGGATCGACTACCACCCCGTCTTTCCCGGCCGGCCCGGCTTTGGCGCCCGCAGAATCGAGACCGAGGCCGACGTCGACGACGTGATCGCGCTGATGCGCCTCAACTACGAGCGAGTGGTCGCACGCCACGGCCTGCCGGGGGAGCAAGCCGCGTAGAGGGTCAGGTCGCGCCGGTGTGGCGCGCGTCATTCGCCGGGCAGCAACGAGAAGAGCGTCTTGTCGACGCGTCGGCCGTCCGGCTTGGGCATGGAGCGGACGACGCCTTCGCGGGTGAACCCGGCGCGCTCGAGCACGCGCTCGGAAGCAGCGTTGCCGACGTTGACGTAGGCGGCGACGCGCTCGATGCCGAGGGAGAAGGCATGCTCGGCGAGCATTCGCGCGATCGTCGTCGCGACGCCACGTCCCCGCGCTGGCGGCAGCACGAAATAGCCGATCTCGACGATCTTCCGCTCCACGTCGAGGTGATGGAGCGTGGCGCCGCCGATGATCTCGCCGCTCTCGGGGTCGGCCGCAGCAAGCGCCAGCAGGCGGCCGCGTTCGGCGAGCTCCGGCAGCTCTCGAAGCGAGGCGAGCAGCTCTTGGCGGCCGAACGCAGGGAGGTTCCCGGCATCGCGGAGCTCCGCATCGGTGAACGCGGGCAGGATTGCGTCGACGTCGTCGGGTGCAGGGAAGCGCAGGACGACCCCTCGCGCGCGGATTCCTTCTGACGGCACGGACAGGCTCAGCGTCGGCTCGGGCATCTCTCGTGGGGTGCTCATTGCCCGCGCAACCTATTAGGTCGCCTCCTGCGTCAGCGCGGCCTCGCTCTCGGTGAAGATGGAGGCGTCACCGGTGTCTGACACCGGCGCTGCTTACTCGATGTCGGCCTTGCGGACGCGCTCGAAGTTGGCGGCAGCGTGCACGCCGCTGTCCACGAGTCGGCTCAACCAGCCGTGCCCCTTGAGGGGATCGGCCTCGTCGTCGGCGTTTCCGACCGAGACGAAGATCGCCCCACCGCGGAAGCTCCACTCCTCGATCTCGTCGTGGTCGCCCTCGATGTCGTCGCGGAACAGCTCGAGGTCGGAACGGAGCCGCTCCTTGACGGTCTCGAGCCACGTCTCCTGCGGATCGTGTCTGGTGTCGACTCCGCAGAGCTCGAAGAGGTCGTCCTCGATCTCCTCGAGGATGAGCGCGTCGATGTAGCGCTCCGCCTCCTCCCAATCGGGCTCCTCGCCCGGGTCGAGCGCGACCAGCTCGAGGGACTGCCCCATCTCTTCCGCCCGCGCGAGCGTGGCCGCCGCGCCCTCGGGGAGCTCTTCCTCCTCTCTTCTCGCGAGGGCGTGCTCGAGCTCGTGGTCCGGCACCTCCTCGAGCTCGGAGAAGTTGCGCTCGGCGATCAGCTCGAGGTATGGCTCGCCCTGGCCGTCGCGGGCCAGGCGCTGGTCGACGACTTCCCAGTCGACCGGCTGGCCGTCCTCGAGCGTCGAGAAGGCGTGACCCAACCGCGGGGCGTCCGGCCGAAAGCGACGCATGGCGCCCACTTCCTCGCGGTTGTCGGGATGGCGGAGGGTCAGGCGGTAGCGCGCGGCCTTCGCGAGGGCCCTGCCGGAAAGCTCGTCGCCGTTGGGCTCGATGCTCTCGATCAGCCAGAAGCGGCCTTCGAGGCGGACGACGTTGCCGACCACGAGCGGCTCGTCCCAGGCAACTCGCCGTACGTGCTCCTGGCCGGTGCGGTGGTGGGCCACGACGTCGTAGTGGAAGTCGCCGTGCTCGGTTGCGGGAACGACGGTCATGGCCGCGGGAAAACCCGGCGCGGAAACTATCGGATCTGCGACGGCTCCGGGATCGCGCGCTCGACCTCGCCCACCGCGGGATTGCCGCCGGGCCGCGAGACTCCTCGCCGTCGCCGCGAGGCTCCCGGGACACGCCGAGCGGACGCTGAAGGGTGACAGGGACACCCTCCAGCGTCCGTACGGCCCCGGCTCAGTAACCGCTCGACGAGGTCGAGTTCGCGCTCGAAGTCGACACGCCGGTCGGCGTGACCACGTGCCAGGTGAAGGGCTGGCCGGCGAAGGTGTCGGCGAAGCCGTTCCCCGTCACGGTGCCCGCGGCCGGATCCTCGGTGAAGCGATAGAGCAACCTGCCGCCGAACGTCACCTG
>JBKPFP010000178.1:0-3267 GCA_046744435.1 Actinomycetota bacterium
ACTGACCTTGGGCCGACTGCGCATCCTCGAGCCGCTCAGGGAGCGCGATTTCGCGCTCTTCTGGACGGGCTGGACCGTGTCGCTGATCGGCGACGGCTTCTTCCTCGTCGCGATCGCGTGGCAGGTCTACGACCTCTGGAACGCTCCAACTGCGCTGGCGCTCGTCGGCGTCGCCGAGACCGTGCCGATCGTCGGGTTCGTGCTCGTCGGCGGAGTCGTCACCGACCGCTTCGAGCGCCGACTCGTCCTGATCGCCTCGAGCGCGCTCCGCGGAGCGTGCGTGGCGTTGCTCGGCGTGCTTGCGATCACCGGCGCGATCGAGCTCTGGCACATCTTCGTCGTGTCGGCCGTCTACGGCGCCGGCCAGGCATTCCAGGGCCCCGCAGCGGGCGCGATCGTCCCAGACCTCGTTCCGAGCCGGCTGCTCGTCCAGGCGAACTCGCTCTCGCAGTTCGTGCGCCAGCTGGCGTTCGCGTTCGTCGGCCCTGCCGTCGGCGGGCTGGTCGTCCATGCGCTCGGGGTCGGCACGGCGTTCCTCGTCGACGCGGCGAGCTTTGCCTTCGCGATCGCGATGCTCGCGCTGCTCGCGCCGCGGCCGGCGGCGGTGCAGCGGACGGGCGAGCAGCCCTCGATGCGCGCGGACATCGTCGAAGGCCTGCGCTTCGTCCGCAAGCACGTCTGGCTTTGGGGGACGCTCGCCTGGGCCTTGGTCGCCCTCCTGCTCATCTACGGGCCGTTCCAGGTGCTCCTGCCCTACCTCGTTCGCAACGAGCTCGGCGGCGACGCTGGCGACCTCGGGCTCGTCTTTGCGAGCGGAGGGCTCGGTGCGCTGTTGCTCTCGCTGGCGATCGGCCAGGTCGGGCTCCCGCGGCGCCACATCACCTTCATGTACGCGGCCTGGCTCGTCGCCTCACTGCAGATCGCGCTCTACGTGTTCGCCAGCGCGCCGTGGCAGGCGATGATCGTCTCGTTCGCGGGCGAGGCGTGCTGGGCCGCCGGCTTGCTCGTATGGATCACACTCATGCAGCGCGTCGTCCCCGCCGAGCTGCTCGGCCGAGTGAAGAGCATCGACTGGCTCGTCTCGATCGGCCTCGTTCCGGTCTCGTTCGCCGTCACGGGCCCGGTCGCGGCCTGGCTCGGCGTCGAGACGGTGATGTTGGGCGCGGGCATCTGCTCCGCACTGCTGACCTTGCTGTTCTTCTTCCTGCCCGGCATGCGCGACACGGAGCTCGAGGGCAGCCCCGACCTGGTCGTTCTCAGCGAGCCGGTCGTTCAGGAAGGCGTGACGACTGTGCCCTCGTCGGCCGAGAGCCTCGCCGCTTCGAGAACCTCCAGCCCGGAGACCGCGTCCTGAGGATCGACCGGCGGTGGCGCCCCGTCGCGGAGGCTAGCGACGAGGCCGCGGTAGAAGTCCTGGTACGCCCCGGGCTCGGTCGGGACCGGACGGACCTCGTCCCCGGCGCCCAGGACCCCCCAGGCCTCCTCCGGCTCGCGGCCCCACTCGGGGCCGCCGGGGAGCTCACCCGCTCGCAGCGCGTCCTCCTGGACGTCGAGGCCGTACTTGAGGAAGCCGGCACGTAGGCCGAGCACGCGGAAGCGCGGGGCGGCCTGCGTCGCCGCCGCGCTCATCCAGAGGTGCGACCGCACGCCGGAGTCGTGGGCGAGCGCGACGAAGGCGTCGTCGTCCGCGCGTGTTCCCGGCCGGCGCGTGTCGACCTCCCCGTAGACGCTTCGCGCGCGGCCGAAGAGCTGGAGAGCCTGGTCGACGAGGTGGCTGCCGAGATCGAACACGACTCCGCCTACGACCGGGTCGCTCTCTGCGTAGGAGTCCGGGTCGACGTCCGGGCGCCAGCGCTCGAAGCTCGACTCGAAGCGCGTGATCTCGCCGAGCTCACCCTGCTCGATCAGCCTGCGCACCGTGAGGAAATCCCCGTCCCAGCGGCGGTTCTGGAAGACGGTCAGCAGGATGCCGCGCTCGCGGGCCGCGTCGACGAGGGCCTTTCCCTCGCCCGCGGTCGGCGCGAACGGCTTCTCGACGACCACCGGCAGGCCCGCCTCCACCGCGGCGGTTGCGAGCGGGACATGGGCCCTGGCCGGCGCGCCGACGACGACGAGGTCGAAGTCGCCGGCCCGCCGCCAGATCTCGTCGGCTGAGTCGAGCAGCTCGGCCTCCGGGTGCCGCGTGCGCGCCACCTCGCGGCGCGCCTCGTCCCGGGTCACGATCGCCGCCAGGGTGAGCTCGGGAGTCGTCGTGATGAAAGGCGCGTGGAAGGCCGAGCCGGCGAGCCCGTAGCCGATCAGCGCGACGCGAAAGGGAGGCATCGAGTGGACTCAAGCGCATTTCCGCCCGTGGTGCTGGACACCAATCGACCGGCGGGCTAGGCTGCGCGGAGTCACTGGAGGCGACGAGGCCTCGGGCGGGTGCCCGGGGCTTTTTGCGTTTCGAAGGAGGGTTTTGCATGGCGCAGGTCGAGTCGAAGAACCGAGCCACGTCGAGCGAGGAGTCCCGGCGCGAGGTGCTCGCGCGAATCGAGCAGGAGGGGATCGAGTTCGTGCTCTTCTGGTTCTCGGACCTCGAGGGTCACCTGAAGAGCTTCGCGATCACGCCGAGCGAGATGGAGGACGCGCTCGACGACGGGATGGGCTTCGACGGCTCGTCGATCACGGGCTTCAACGCGATCGAGGAGTCGGACATGATCGCGATCCCGGATCCCGCGACGTTCCAGCTCATGCCCTGGAAGGAGGGCGAGCGCAAGGTCGGCCGCATGATCTGCGACATCGTCACCCCGGACGGCAAGCCGTACGAGGGCGACCCCCGCTACGCGCTGCGCCGGGCGCTCGAGCGGATGCAGGCCATGGGCTTCGACACCTTCAACGTCGGGCCCGAGCTCGAGTACTTCCTCTTCGAGGACGACAAGGGCACCGAGACGCTCGACGAGGGCGGCTACTTCGCCATGACGACGCTGGACGCGGCCACCGAGCTGCGCCAGGAGACGGTCACGGCTCTCCACGACATGGGCATCCCGATCGAGTACGTGCACCACGAGGTCGGGCCCTCACAGCACGAGATCGACATGCGCTTCGCGCCCGCGCTGGACATGGCCGACTACACGATCACGTACCGGTTGATCGTCAAGGAGATCGCGAAGAAGGCCGGCTACCACGCGACCTTCATGCCGAAGCCGATCTTCGGCGAGAACGGCTCGGGGATGCACACGCACCAGTCGCTCTTCACCGACGGTCGCAACGCGTTCTTCGACGCCGACG
>JBKPFP010000060.1:0-4846 GCA_046744435.1 Actinomycetota bacterium
GGTCCGTGACCTCGAGCAAGGCCATCTAGGTCTCCCTCGTGCGCGGGTCGAGCGCGTCGCGCAGGCCGTCCGCGATGAAGTTGGCGCAGAGCACGAGCATGGCGATGGCGAGGCTCGGGATGACGATTACGTGCGGGTGCGTGCGATAGACCTGCCGTCCTTCCTGCGCCATCGACCCCCAGGAGGCATCGGGTGGGTTGATGCCGAGCCCGATGAACGAGAGGAAGGACTCGCCCAGGATGACGCCGGGCAGCTCGAGGAAGATGGCGATGATCAGGATCCCGAGCGTGTTCGGCAGGATGTGCCGGCCGAGAACCCGATACCAGCGCGCGCCGACCGCCTTCGCCGCCCTCACGTAGTCGTTCTCCTTCAGCGTGATGACCTGGCCGCGGACGATTCGCGCCGCCGTGAACCAGCTCGCGATCGAGAGCGCGATCACCATCGTCCAGAAGTTGACGGTGCCGACGATCGCGAGCGTGATGATCGCGAAGGGCAGGTACGGCAGGCCGTAGAGCGCGTCGAGGAAGCGCATCATCCCGTTGTCGAGCCGGCCACCGACGAAGCCGGACAGCGCGCCGTACGTAAGGCCGATGACGAGGATGGCGAGTGTCGCCGCGAAGCCGATCCCGATCGAGATCCTCCCGCCGAGCGCCGCGCGGGTGAAGAGGTCGCGCCCGAACTGGTCGGTGCCGAAGGGGTGGCTCGGCGACGGCGACTCGTAGGCTGAGGCGAAGTCGACCTCGTACGGGTGGTAGGGCGAGAGCAGCGGCACGAGGAGGCAATAGCCGACCACGACGAGGAAGACCGCGCCCGCGACCACCGCGACCCGGTTCCGCACGTACCGGCGCAAGGCGTCGCGCCAGAGGCTCGACTGGCGGATCGGCGCGCCCGCGGCCGGCGCCGCCTCTTCCACGGAAGCGAGGCCCGAGAGGCGCAGCTCCTGGTCGCGCGTGGAAACGGCCATCAGGCCCGCGCCTCCCGCGTCCGCGGATCGAGGTAGCCGTAGAGGATGTCGACGGCGAGATTGGCCAGGACGACGATGACGGACAGCAGCACCGTCAGGCCCATGACGACCGAGTAGTCCCGTGCCGAGACGGCCGTGATGTAGTACCGGCCGATCCCGGGGATCGCGAAGATGTATTCGATGATGAACGAGCCCGTGATGAGGAAGCCGAGCAGGGGGCCGGCGGCCGTCACCGCGGGGATCAGCGAGTTGCGCAGCACGTGGACGAGCACGACGCGCCGCCAGCGCAGCCCCTTCGCTTTCGCCGTGCGCACGTAGTCCTGCTGCAGCGTCTCGAGCATCGACCCGCGCATGAGCCGCGCGAAGTACGCCATCGGTCCCAGGCCGAGCGCGATCGCCGGCAGGATCTTCGCGCGCCACGTCGCCCAACCGCTCGTCGGCAGGCCGAAGACGTCGCCCCACTCGAGCGCGAAGAAGTAGATGAGTAGCGTGGCGATGAGGAAGCTGGGCACCGCGAAGCCGACGTTCGATACGAACATGGCCGCGTAGTCGAAGACCGAGTTCGCCCGCAGGGCCGAGACGATCCCGAGCGGGATCCCGAAGACGACGGCGAAGAGCAGGGCGAGCACGCCGAGCTCTAGCGAGGTCGGGAAGTGCTCGGCGACGATGTCGTTGACGCTGCGGTTGCGCAGCACGAGCGAGGGGCCGAGGTCGAACGTGGCGACGCCCTTGACGTAGAGCGCGTACTGGACGTACCAGGGCTCGTCGAGGTGGAACTTGTGCTCGAGATTCGCCTGGACCGCCGGGGGAACGTTGCGCTCCGTATGCCGGAACGGGTTCCCCTCGATCTGCCGCATCATCAGGAACGTCAGCAGGATGACGAGCAGGACGACGGGGATCGTCCAGAGCAGCCGCTTGACGACGAACGCAGCCATCGGCTCCTACGGGCGCGCGGCGGAAAGTGGTGCTCCGGGCGGGAGGACCCCGGCCCCGCCCGGAGCTTTGGCAACGCCGTGCACGGCGTTTACCCCTTGACCCTGACCTTCGTCAGGTCGACCTGGTCGAGGAGGTTCAGGTCGTAGGTGTCCTTGACCGACTCGCGTTCGAGCTGCGTGTACGTGTACCAGTAGATCGGCGTGATCGGAACCGCGCCGTTCTCTCCGAACAGCAGCTCCTCGAGCTGCCGGTAGATCCGGTACCGCTCGGCGTCGTCTTCGGTCTGACGCGCCTTCGCGACGAGCGCGTCGTACTGCTTGCTGCAGAAGTTCGTGTTGTTGTTGCCCGAGCCGCACGTCCAGAGCTCGAGGAAGTTCATCGCGTCGACGTAGTCCCCGATCCAGCCGAGGCGGTACACGTCGACGCTCTCATTCGGCGGCGGGCCGAGGAACTCGAGGTACTGCGCCCACTCCTGGGCCTTGAGCGTGACGTCGAGGCCGAGCTTGCGCCACTGCGCCTGCACTGCGACTGCGATCGACTTGTGTGCCGGATCCTCGTTGTACCAGAGGGTGACCTTCCGCTTCGGATTCGGGACCTGCGCCAGCAGCTGCCTGGCCTGCTCGAGGTCGCCGAACTCCGGCAGCCACTGCGCCTTCGGGTCGATCGTGTCGAAGCCGGGCATGCCCTCGGGCGTCATGCCGGTCGCCGGCAACTGGTCGGCCTGGGCGACGTTGTCGATGATCGAGCGGCGGTCGATGGCGAGCGCCATCGCCTTCCGCTGGCGCACGTCCGGGATCGCCTTGATGTTGAAGCCGTAGTAGTACGTTCCCAGTGCCGGGTACTTCGCGTACTCGGGCGTGTCCTTCAGCCTCGGAATCTCGTCGGGCGGCAGGGTGCCCGTGACGTCCACCTCGCCGGCCTCGAACGAGTGCACCGCGGTCGTTCCGTCCGAGATCATGCGGCCGTTGACCCGCCTGAGCGCGACGTCGCCGGCATTGCGCCACTCGTCCCACTTGACGAGGTCGATCCGCGAGTCGTGCTGCCAGCTCGCGAGCTTGAACGGGCCGTTCGTGACGATGTTCGAGGCCTCGGTCCACTTCGCGCCGTAGCGCTCGACGGCCTTCCTGTTCACTGCCAGGAACGAGTGGTGCGCGAGCTGCTGCAGGAACCAGGGCTGCGGCGTCGTCAGCTGCACCCGTAGCGTCCGGGCGTCGAGCGCCTTGACGCCGACCTTGTCACGCAGTGCCGCACAGCTCGCCTGACACGAGTTGTAGGCCTCGGCGCCGACGATGCCGTTGAACTGGTACGCGTAGTCCGCGGCGAGCTCGGGCGAGATCGTCCGCTTCCACGAGTACTCGAAGTCGCCCGCCGTGACCGGATCGCCGTTCGTCCAGCGGCCGTCGGGGCGGAGCGTGAACGTGATCGTCTTCCGGTCAGGGCTGATCTTCCAGCTCTGGGCCAGGTTCGGAACCGGCTTCAAGCTCTCGTCGAGCTTGACGAGCGGATCCATGACGTTCAGCAGGATGTTCCCGGAGGTCGTGTCGGTGGCGAGGCCGGGGTCGAGCGACGGTGGCTCGGTGCCCCAGTTGACCGTGATCGTGTTGTCGCCCGCGCTCGACCCGCCCCCGTTCGTGCCCCCGCCGCAGGCGGCCGCGAGGAGCGCGACCCCGAGCGCGAGGGCCGCTACGAGACCGGGTCGGAACCGGTGTCTCGTCGCGCGCATCGGATTCCTTTCCTTCTTCATCGGGTGCGTACCTTTTGCAAGTGGTACCCGCGGGCTGTTTCGAATCCGTTAGCGGAAAGTCAGTCTTTGCTCAGGCTTCGTTGACGCCGTGTTAGAGGGACGGCGTCGCCATCGAGCCGCCCGCGGCGCGCTCGCGCGGCAGCGTCTATCCTCGCCCCATGGAGCAGACGGGGCTCCAGACGAAGTTCCTCCTCGACGAGTCGCAGCTGCCGCGGCGCTGGTACAACATCCGCGCCGATCTCCCGAACCCGCCGCAGCCGGTGCTGCACCCCGGCACGGGGGAGCCGGTCGGACCCGAGGACCTCGCGCCGCTCTTCCCGATGGAGCTGATCCTCCAGGAGGTGAGCGAGGAAGCGGAGATCGCCATTCCCGACGAGGTGCTCGAGCTCTACAGCCTCTGGCGCCCGACGCCGCTCTACCGCGCGCACCGGCTCGAGCGGTCGCTCGGCACGCGCTCGCGGATCTTCTACAAGTACGAGGGCGTCAGCCCGCCGGGGAGCCACAAGCCGAACACCGCGGTCGCCCAGGCCTTCTACAACAAGCAGGAGGGGCGGACGCGCCTCGCGACCGAGACCGGCGCCGGCCAGTGGGGCAGCGCGCTCGCCTTCGCCTGCAAGCTGCTCGGCCTCGAGTGCAAGGTCTACATGGTCAGGATCTCGTACGAACAGAAACCGTTCCGGCGCTCGCTCATCCAGGCGTGGGGCGCGGAGATCGTGGCCAGCCCCTCCGATGAGACCCAGTCAGGCCGCACGATCCTCGAGCAGGACCCGGGCTCGCCGGGCAGCCTCGGGATCGCGATCTCGGAGGCCGTCGAGGACGCAGCGGGCCGCCCGGACACCGCCTACTCGCTCGGAAGCGTCCTCAACCACGTGCTCCTCCAGCAGACGGTGATCGGCCAGGAGGCTCTCGCGCAGATGGAGCTCGCCGGCGCATTCCCGGACGTCGTCATCGGCTGCGTCGGCGGCGGCTCGAACTTCGCCGGGCTCGCGTTCCCGTTCCTGCGCGAGAAGATCGCGGGCCGCGAGATCGACGTGCTCGCCTGCGAACCGGCCGCCTGCCCCACGCTCACGCGCGGCGTCTTCGCCTACGACTTCGGCGACACGAGCAAGCTGACCCCGCTCGTCCCGATGCACACGCTCGGGCACGACTTCGTCCCGGCGCCGATCCACGCCGGCGGCCTCCGCTACCACGGCGTCGCGCCG
>JBKPFP010000359.1:0-4746 GCA_046744435.1 Actinomycetota bacterium
GGGTCAGGTAGCCGACGGCGCCGCGCCCCTCCCAGCGCTCATAGGACGGCTCGACCACGACCCGTTCCGCGCGTGCTTTAGGGTCGAGGTCAGGCAGGGTCGCGAGCCAGTCGATGCGCGAGAGCCCGTGGCCGGCCTTGCCGCGCTCCTCGGCGTCGACGAAGTGGTCGGCCAGCGTCTGCGCGTCGGCTTCTGCGAAGCCGAGCCCGCGCAGGCGGGCCACTGCCTCACTCCTCACAGAATCCTTACCTCGTGCATCGAAAGCGCTCATCTCGGGCTGGGATCTTCCCTCGCGGAAGCGAGAGACAGGGAGGTAGCCCCACATGCGCACTCGATTCCTACTGCTCGCGCTCGGGCTCGGCGCCTTGGTCGCCACGAGCCTCGCCGCAGCTTCCGAGCCGACACCTCCGGCAACTTCGGACGTCGGCGCCACGTTCTCGGCCAGCGCGACGAGGACGTCCACCCGCACGTGCACCGGCGCCGGCGGCGCGACGCTGAGGATCACGAACGCCGTCTGGCGGGGCACCGCGACGAGCACCGAGCCGCGGCTCAACGGCACGCTCGTGCTGCGCACTCGCTCGGTCGTCAACGTCGCCACCGGCGACGGCTGGCTGAACGGCTCGTGGCACTCGCGTAACACGAACCCAGCCGTGCCGGCGAAGAGCCGCGCCCGCGAGGGCGCGAACGCGGCGCTGATCGCGGTCGTCGACGGGGCGACTCACATCGACGGGCTCGCCCTCGGCCGCGTGCACCGGCCCTGGGGTCACCTGCGCGGCAACTTCTCGGCAGCGATCGCAGGCGACGCCATCACTGGGTCGCTCGGCGCGAACGCGCCGGCCGCGCCCGACAACTCGGCAATCGTGTTCCGGACCGGCTGCCGCCACTAGCAGCTAACCGAATCCGAGCCACGGGGGCGCCTTCGCGGGCGCCCTTCGTGGTTCTTTAGTTCAGAACTGGAAGTGACTTGCGGATGCCGACCCCCTGCTCGCGCCTGGTCGCGGCGATGTCCTCGGCCAAGCGGAGGATCGTCCGCGTCGTGTCGGACTCGCCGTCGGCCCACACGAGCGGGTCGCCCTCGTCCGCGGCCTCCCGCAGCGCCGGGTCGAGCGCGACGCGACCGAGGAGCGGCACCCCGCACGCGTCAGCGAGCGCCTGGCCGCCGCCGGAGCCGAACAGCTCGTCGCCGGTTCCCACCAGATAGGACATGTTCTCGATCGCCCCGACGAGCCGCATGCCCGTCTTCTGCGCCATGTGCGCGGCGCGCACGGCCACCTGCTGCGCGGCAGGTTGCGGCGTCGTGACGACGAGCACCTCGGCACGGGGCAAGAGCTGGCCGAGCGAGATCGAGACGTCACCCGTCCCCGGCGGCATGTCGACGACGAGCGTGTCGAGCTCGCCCCAGTGGACGTCCGACAGGAACTGCTCGAGCGCCTTGTGCAGCATCGGCCCGCGCCACATCACCGGCGCGTTGTCCTCGAGGAAGAAGCCGATCGACATCAGCTTCAGGTCGCCCCGGACCGGCGGCACGATCATCCGGTCGACGAGCACCGGACGCTGGGCGATCCCCAGCATGTGCGGGATCGAGTGGCCGTAGACGTCCGCGTCGAGGATCCCGGTCCGGTGGCCGAGACGCTCGAAGGCCGCGGCGAGGTTGGCGGTCAGGGTCGACTTGCCGACTCCGCCCTTGCCGCTCGCGACCGCGAGCACGCGCGTCGAGGCGTCGAGCGAGATGCCCTTCGAGCGCGGAGCGATCCCGCCGCGCAGCTTGGTCGTCAGCGCGGTCCGCTCCTCGGGCGTCATCACGTCGAAGGACAGCGAGACGTCCTCGACGCCGCCGAGGGGCAGCAGCTGCTCACGCACCTGCGTCTCGAACGACGAGCGGAGCGGGCAACCGGCGACCGTGAGCGCGATCGTGACGGCGACGTGGCCGCGCTCGACGGTCACGTCGCGCACCATGTCGAGCTCGGTGACGGGCCGCTTCAGCTCCGGGTCGATGACCCGGCTCAACGCGTCCGTAATCTGCTCGCGGGAGGGCTGCTCCACTCTCCCGAGGGTATCAGCGTAGGAGCCCGGCTCCGGCGGCCTATCTAAATCGCTCTCGTGAGCTTGGTCGTCAGCCGAGTCTCTTTTTCAGCCAGAGGCCGTTCTGGACGGCGTATCCCTCCCAGTCGTTGTTGAAGTACGCGAACACCTCGACGCGGCTGCGCCAGGCGGCGATGCGGCTGCGCCACTCCTCCAGCTCGCTCTGCGAGTAGTTGCCGTTGCGGCCCCGCCGGCCGCGGTGGAAGCGGACGTATGTCCAGTCGGCCGTCAGCTCGTGCGTCTGGAAGGGTCGGCGCGGGTCGTCACCGATCACGAGCGCGACGTCATGGGCGCGCAGGAGGTCGTAGACGTCGGGCGCGAACCAGCTCTCGTGGCGGAACTCGAAGCAGTGCCGCCCGCGTGGCAGCGCCTCGAGCGCATTCGTCAGCCGCTCGTCGTCGCGATGGAAGTTCGCAGGCAGCTGCCAGAGGACCGAGCCCAGCTTCGGCGACCGGACGAGCGGCTCGATCCGCTCGTAGAACCGCTCGATCCCGCCGCCGAGGTCGGTGAGCCGCCTCAGGTGCGTGAGGTAGCGGCTCGCCTTGACCGCGAACGTGAAGCCCGGCGGCGTTTGCTCGACCCAGCGCGCGACGGCCTCGCGCCGCGGGAGCCGGTAGAAGGTCGCGTTGACCTCGACCGTGTCGAAGAGCGTCGCGTAGTGCTCCAGCCACCGGGACTGCGGTAGGCCCCTCGGGTAGAGCCGCTCGCGCCAGTCCGCGTAGTTCCAGCCCGAGCAGCCGATTCGGACCGGCTTCAAGTCGCGACGATGTGCGCGAGGCGCTCGGCGATCTCCTCCGTGCCGGCCGCGGCGACCGGCGAGCGGGCCGCGGTGTCGAGCGGCGCCATGTCGAACGGCCCCGCATCTGCGTAGACGATCGGCAGCGAGCACTCCCGGAGCAGGAGCTGCGCGGCCGCGATGTCGACCGGGCGCGCCTCCTTGAGCGAGCAGACCGCGTCCACCCGCCCTGCGCACAGGTGGCAGAGCGAGAGCGCGAGCGAGCCCATGATCCGCAGGCGGTGCGCGAACCCCGCGAAGGCGACCGCCTTGTCGGCCACCGCGCCCGCGACAGTCGCCTCGACCGAGAGCAGCTCGATGTGCTCCTTCGGACGCACTGCCCCGAGACGCTCCTCCCCGAGCCAGGCGCCTCCGTCGCGCACCCCTCGCCACTCCTCGCCCGTCCCGAAGTCGTAGACGTAGCCGAAGAAGACGTCCCGCATCCGCTCCCCTGCGGCCACGGCGACCGAGAGCGAGAAGAAGGGGATGCCGCGCTTCGCGTTCATCGAGCCGTCGATCGGATCGACGAGCACGCGAATGCCGTCGGCGCCGAACGTGCGCTCGCCGAGCTCCTCGGACACGAGGTGGAACTGGTGGCCCGCCTTGTGAAGCCGCTCCAGTCGTTGCACGATCGCCGACTCGGCGGCTTCGTCGATCGCGGTCGTCTGGTCGCCGCCGACGCCCTCTCCGACGATAGGCTCGCGGTCGTCCCGCGTCGGGAGCTCGCCGAGGACGCGCCGCACGTCCTCGACCGCCTCGCGGCAGAAGGTGAGCCAGGGCTCGACCGTGGTCACGGCTCGAGCGGGTGGAAGAGCAGGCCGGACAGCAGCTTGGGATAGAAGTACGTGCTCTTCGGCGGCATCGTCTCTCCGCGCTTCGCGACCTCGAAGACGTCCTCGATGCGGGTCGGGCGCATCAGCACCGCGACGGCTGCCTCACCTGTGTCCACCGCTCGAACGGCCTCCTGCCAGTCCGGCGTGTAGGCGATGCCATCGTGCCCGAGCCGCTCGACGAGGCGGACGTCGAGCTCGCCGGCACCGTCCACCGCGAGCTCGGTCTCACCCTGGTCGTAGACGACGACCGCGGCCCGCTCGCGAGATAGGGCGTTGAGCTCTTCCAGAGCCTCGGCGGGAGCGTCTCTCGCCTCGCCCTCGAGGTGAACCGCGGGTCGGGCGCTGAAGACGCGGTGGGTCGGGAAGATGGTCAGGCCGGGATCCTCGAGGCTGACGAGCACCACGGGCATGTATCCGCTCTCCGGGGTTCCGACCTCCTTGTGGTAGGCAAGCGCGGTCTCGTACCGGTGGTGGCCGTCGGCGATCAGGAGCTGGGTGCCGGCGAAGGCGCCGGCGATCTTGCCGTCGTCCTCGAGCCGCCAGAGGCGCGCGCCCTCGACCTCGAGGTCCGGTTCGCGGTCGGGCAAGGCAAACGGCTGCGCGCCCTCGTAGAGCAGGAAGATCGGCTCGAGCTCGGCGCGCACCTCGCGGAGCAGGCGGAGCCGGCCCTCCTTCGGCCCGCGGTGCGTCTGCTCGTGCGGGAGGACGGCGCCCGTCTCATACGGCTCGACCCGCAGCGAGCCGACGAGCCCGGTGCGCGTGCGGGGAACGCCGTCCGGGCCGACGTAGTCCTGCGAGAGGGCCCAGAACGCCGGCGCTTCGGGCACGAGCACACCCTCGTCCTGCCACTCGCGGAAGAGCCGCCCGGCCTCTCTTTCCGAGTCCGGAAGCGTCAGGCGGACGACGTTGCAGGGACTGCGCGCGAGGTACTCCTTCCGTTCGGCAGGGCCGATGACGTCGTAGGGCGGTGCGACCAGCGACTCGAGTGGCCCGGCCCGCTGCTCGTCGTAGCGCAGGGCTCGAAACGGCTTGATCTCGGGCAAAGCGCGGCCACCC
>JBKPFP010000251.1:0-1252 GCA_046744435.1 Actinomycetota bacterium
GAGCTACGTGGCGGCGGGAACCTCGACGGGAGCTGCTGCTTCTTCCTCCTCGCCGAAGGTGATGCCCTCGCGCGCGAGCGAGTCCTGCACCTCTTCGCGCGCCTTGTAGATGCGCCACTTGACGGTCGCGAGCGTGATCTCGAGCGAGTCGGCGATCTCCGTGTACGAGAGGCCGACGACGTCGCGGAGCAGGAGCGCCATCTTCAGGTCGACGGTCAGGCTCTCGACCGCGCGCCAGACCGCGTCCATCGCCTCCACCTGCTCGACGGGCGCGTCGAGCACCTCGAGGTGCGGGACGTCGTCCAGCATCACGGTCAGCCGCGGCCGGCGCTCGTTCGCGCGCAGCTCGTCGAGCACGCGGTTCTTCGTCACCTGGAAGAGCCAGGTCGTGAACCGGCAGCGGAGCGAGAACTTCGGCAGCCCTTGGAAGACGCGAAGGAAGACCTCCTGCGTGAGGTCCTCGGCCAGCGTGCGGTCACCGACGAGGCGGAGGACGTAGTTGAAGACGGGCTGCTCGTAGGTCCGGACGATTAGGGTGAAAGCACGTTCGTCGCCGCGTTGTGCCTTCCGCAGTACGCCAAGGTCCGGTTGCTGGAGTGACAAGGGGTTCGGGAGTATAACCCGCTATCCGCGGTTCTCAGAGAGAATTTTGCCTGTCATTTGTAAGGTTTTTGGAAGTCCTAGCAGGGAAAATGCGGTAGGGGCGAGGTCGCTGAGCTCGCCCTCCGTGAGGGTCAGATCCGTGTCCGTGGCGATCAGCGGGACGGGGTTCGACGTATGTGCCGTGTGTGGCGAGCCGTCGTCCTCGAGCATGTGCTCGGCGTTGCCGTGGTCGGCGGTAATCAGGGCAATGCCCCCTTCCTCAGCGACGGCTTCGACGACGCGGCCGAGACACTCATCAACTGTCTCTACGGCTTTCACGGCCGCTTGGATCGAGCCCGTGTGCCCGACCATGTCCGGATTCGCGAAATTGATGACTGCGAACCCGTAGCCGTCCGACCTCAGCGCCTCGACGAAGCGGTCGGTCACCTCTGGTGCGGACATGGCCGGCTTGTGGTCGTAGCTCGGCACGTCGCGCGGCGAGGGCACGAGGATGCGCGTCTCCCCGGGCCATTCCCGCTCGCGCCCGCCGTTGAAGAAGTAGGTGACGTGCGCGTACTTCTCCGTCTCGGCGACGTGCAGCTGCCGCACGCCCGCCTTCGAGAGCTCCTCGGCCGCGGTGCCGGCGACCTCCTGCTCCTCGAAGGCGACC
>JBKPFP010000236.1:0-14629 GCA_046744435.1 Actinomycetota bacterium
CTCGAAGCCCTCGCGGATCGCCGACTTCGTCATCGAGTTGATCCAGAGGCGCTCGACCGGCTTCGGCGCGTCCGGGCTCGTCGGTGAGACGCCGAAGACCGACTCGTAGAGGTACGCGAAGATCAGCTCGCCCTCGCGGCCGGCGTCGCAGGCGTTGATGACCCGGTCGATGTCGTCGCGTTCGAGGAGCTTCTCGATCAGCTTCAGCTGCTTCTTGGACTTCGCGTCACGCGGGACGAGCCTGAAGCCGTCCGGGGGGAAGATCGGGAGGTCGGCCATGCGCCACTTCTTCCACTTCTCGTCGTACTCCTCGGGCTCGGCGAGCTGGACGAGGTGGCCGACGGCCCACGTGATCACGTAGTCGTCGGACTCGAGAAAGGTCGGGTCGTCCTTGCCGCCCTTGGCGCGCGGGTTGAGGTCGGCGAGGGCTCGCTTCTGGAAGGGGCCGTCCAGCGCGGACGCGATGTCGCGCCCGACCGACGGCTTCTCGGCAACGATCAAGGTCTTCATCTGGTCTCGCAGAGTAGCGCGGCGTGCAGCGCCGGCCGTGGGCGCGATACTCCACGCCCCGTGGTCAAGTCGCCTGCGTACCTGCTCGCCGGGATCCTCACTGCCCTTCCTGTCAGGCTCTTGTTTCGGTTTCGCGCCATGGGCGAAGAGCACCTTCCACGCGAGGGCGGGTACGTCCTTTCCGCCAACCATCTGTCGAACCTCGACCCATGGCCGCTCGGCCTGGCCTTGTTCCCGCGGCGGGAGCTGCGCTTCATGGCCAAGGAGGAGCTCTACCGCTCGCCGCTCTGGCCGATCATGCGTTTCTCGGGCGCCTTCAAGGTTCGCCGCGGCCAGGGCGACGAGGAGGCGATCGAGACCGCCGTGCAGCTGGCGCGGGACGGTGAGGTCGTGGCGATCTTCCCCGAGGGCACGCGCCGCCGGAAAGGCCTCGTCAAGAAGTTCCAGCCGCGGCCGCACACGGGCGCCGTGCGGGTCGCGCAGGCCGCGGGGGTGCCGCTGATTCCGGCCGCGATCGCGGGCACCGACCGCATCAGGCGGCTCGGGCCGCTGCGCGTGCGGTACGGGCCGCCGGTCGAGCTCGACGACCTGATCGAGCTCGAGCCGCGCGAGGCCGCTCGCGTCGGCACCGAGCGGCTGATGACGGCCATCGACGGACTGGAGGAGCGGCTTTGAGCCGGCCTGTGCTCGTCGTGGACGGCGACTCGCTCGCGCACCGGGCATACCACGCGCTGCCGAAGTCGATCACGCGCGCGGGCGGGCATCCCTCGGGAGCGATCGTCGGCTTCACGAACTTCATCGTCCGGCTGTGGGAGTCGGAGCAGCCGCGGGCCGTGGTCGTGGGCTGGGACACGCTCGAGGTGCCGACATACCGGCACGAGGCGCTCCCGGGCTACCAGGCGGGGCGCGTGTTCGACAAGGCGCTCCTGGAGCAGCTCGGGATGCTGCCTGAGCTCGTCGAGGCGCTCGGCTTCTCGATCGGGAAGGCGCCCGGCTACGAGGCGGACGACTTCCTGGCGGCGGCCGTGAAGGCGGCCCGGAAGAAGCGCTGGCCCTCGCTCGTCGTCACCTCCGACCGGGACTCGTTCCAGCTGGCGAGCGACAAGACGACGATCCTCACGCCAACCCGAGGTGTCAGCGAGCTGGCGCGGATCGGCCCGAACGAGGTGCGCGAGCGCTACGGCGTGGAGCCCGAGCAGGTGCCCGACTTCATCGCGCTGCGCGGGGACCCGTCCGACCGGATCCCGGGGGCTCCGGGCGTGGGGCCGAAGAAGGCCGCGGACGTCATCCGCCAGCACGGCTCACTCGAGGCCGCGCTCGCGGACGGGCGCTTCCCGCAGATCGCGGAGGATCTCCGCCTCTACCGGCGAATAGCGACGCTAGACGCCTCCGCTCCTCTCCCTCCCCTTACAGATCAGCCCCCGAAGTGGGCGGAGGCGTCGAACCTCCTCGAGGGCTGGGGCATGGGCCAGATGGCGGCCCGGTTGGCGGCGAGAGCGGAGCCGGCGTCGAGGTCCTGACGCACCCCGACCTGGCGCGGATTCACCCGACCGGGCACCATCCTGAGTCGGGGCGGCGGATCGAAGTTCTGCTGGAGTCGGTCGGCGAGTGGGAGGTCGCCGCGCCGGCTGTGGTCGAGGACATCGAGCGCTGCCACTCGGCGGACTACGTCGAGCTCGTGCGGTCGATCACCGAGCCGACCTGGCTCGACGCGGACACGATTGCCAGCGAGACGACCTTCGAGGCTGCGTTGCTCGCCGCCGGTGCCGCGCTCGAGGCGGCTCGCCGGACCGGCTTTGCGCTCGCACGGCCGCCGGGGCACCACGCGCTTCCCGGGCGCTCGATGGGCTTTTGCATCTTCGACAGCATCGCGGTGGCGGCGCGCTGGGCTCAGGCGGAGCTCGGGGTCGAGCGAGTTGCGATCGTCGACTGGGACGTGCACCACGGGAACGGGACGGAGGAGATCTTCCGCGGCGACGACTCGGTGCTCTTCGTCTCTCTGCACCAGTGGCCGTTCTACCCGGGCACGGGCGGGCCCGAGGATCAGGCGGCGACGACGATCAACGTGCCGCTGCCGGCGGGCTGCGGCGACCGCGAGTACATGCAGGCGTTCACGGAGGTGGTCGAGCCGGCCGTGCGCGACTTCGAGCCGGACCTCGTACTCGTCTCGGCGGGCTTCGACGCGCACGAGGACGACCCGCTCGCCGGCATGCTCGTCACCGAGGACGGGTTCCGCGAGCTCGCGCGGCGCAGCGCCTACCTCGGCCCGCGCGTCGGAGCTGTGCTCGAGGGCGGCTACAACCTCTCGACGCTGCCGCGGCTAGTCGACGCCGCGCTCGAGGGCTTCACAGCGTGACCGAGGGCTTCACAGCGTGACCCTTCGTCCCACGTCCGGTGCCTGGCACCGGCCGTGTCTGTAACGCCCATGCCTGGCGTCCGCTACCGGAACACGAGGGCATCAAGGCGTCACCCTTTGTCCCATGTCCGGTGCCTGGCACCGGACATGGCCCCGCACGACGACCGGCCCCTGTTTGAGGCCGGTCGGTCAGGAGAGAAAGAGCCACCGGAGTCCCTCCCCCCGCCGCGCTGGGAAAGAGGAGCTTCGATACACGAATTATCCGCGCGAGGCCCGAGATGCACATGCCCCGGCATCCCCCACGGTGGGTGATTCGACATCCCCCACGCCGGGTGAAATCAGGCGCCCGAGCGAGCGCGGGAGAGCGCCTCGAGCGCCTCGCGCCTGGAGCCCACGCCGAGCTTCCGCAGCAAGCTCTTCACGTGCGAGCGAACCGTGTGCTCGGAGATGAACAGCCGCCTCGCGATCTCGTCCGTGCCGAGATGCTCGTCGAGCAGGAGCAGCACCTCCAGCTCCCGCGCGCTCAGCGCCTGGGCGATCACGTCGGGAACGCCCGCCTCGTGATCGGCGCCGTCGCGAACCCGCTCGAGCAGCCGGCGCGCAACCGTGCCCGAGAGCGCCGCCTCGCCCTGGGCGACCGCCTGCAGGAACTCGACGAGACGTTCGGGCGGCTCGGTCTTCAGTAGATAGCCGGCCGCGCCGCCGCGAATCGAGGCGAGCAGGTTCTCCTCGGTTCCCGACGCGGTGAGGACGACGACCTCGCAGCTCGGAGCCGCCTCGCGCAGACTCGGGAGCGCCTCGAGCCCGTTCAGGCCCGGCATCGAGAGGTCGAGGAGCACGAGGTCGGGCTGGTGCCTGCGGGCGAGGTCGACCGCCTGGGCCCCGTCCCCCGCCTGGCCGACGACGCCGAAGTCGTGCTGCTCCAGCAGCGCTGCAAGTGCATCGCGGGTCAGCGGGTGGTCGTCGACGATGAGGATTCGCGTGGACATGCCTGGCTTATCGGCAGCGGGCTTCCTGCCGACAAGAGTGACTATGCGGCGGGACGACAGAGACGAATACACCGCGTGGCTCTGGGGCGAAGTGCTCCTCTTCGGCCTGCTCGGAGCGGGGCTCGCCCTGTTCGTCGCCTATCCGTCGCTCCGCGAGACGTACGAGCTGCCGGAGCTCCGGCTCGTGCTCGACACCGCCGTCATGCTCGCTGCGGGAATCGTCGCCGTTCTCGCCGGCGTCCGCTTCTCGGTCGAGGGTCGGCGGCTTGACTTCCTGCTCTGCGCCGGCTTCTTCCTCGCCGCCTTCTCGACCTTCACCTTCGGCATCGCTCCGGTGTTCGGCGGCGAGACGGTCGCGACGAGCGAGGCCTGGGCCGGCATCGGCGCGAAGCTCGTCGCCGCCACGGTGATCGCGCTCGCGCCGTTCATGCACGGCCGGATCCTCCGCAGGCCTCGAACCCTGCTCTGGTCGACGGCAGCCCTGATCACGCTCGTGTTCGCGATCTGGGTCACCGCCCGCCTGCTCGGCGACACGCTGCCCGCGATGCAGACCGGTGACGAGCAGCCGCTCCTGCTCATCGGCGCGCTCGCAGTCCAGGCGCTCCTCAGCCTGCTCGCGCTCATCGGCTTCGGCCTGCGCTTCCGCCGCGAGGGGCACGACCTCGAGCGCTGGCTCGGGCTCGGCGCTTCGCTCTGGCTCTTCGCCGAGCTCCACTACGTGTTCACGCCGGTCGTCTCGAGCGCCTACGTGTCACAGGGCGACTTCCTGCGCCTCATGTCCTATGGGGTGCTGCTCACCGGCGTCTGGCGCGCGATTCGCCACGCCGAGTTCGGACGCGCGGTCGCCGAGGAGCGCGCCCGGGTCGCACGCGACATCCACGACGGCCTCGCCCAGTACCTGTTCACGATCTCGACGGTCGCGAGCATGATCGAGGCCGGCTCGCCGCCGCCCGGGACGATCGAGCGCCTCAAGCGGGCCGCCGCGGCCGCCCAGCAGGAGGCCAGGTTCGCGATCCTCGCCCTCTCGTCGGCGAGCGGCAACGCGCCCTTCGACGCGGCGCTGCGCCGCTACGTCGAGTTCCTGACCGCCGACGGGGAGCTCGAGGTCGAGCTCGAGATCGACCCCGCGTTGACCCTTGCGCCCGACGAGCAAATCGAGGTCTTCCGCATCGTCCAGGAGGGCCTCGCGAACGTCCGCAAGCACGCGGGCGCGGCGTGCGCCGAAGTCGTCATCGCCGACCAGAACGGCCGGAGGGTCGTGCTCGTCCGCGACGACGGTGCCGGCTTCGACGGCGAGGAGCAGCCCGCCGGTCAGGGCCTCAAGAACCTGCGGACGCGCGCCAATGCGATCGGCGGAGCCCTCGCGCTCCGCTCCGAGCCCGGCCGCGGCACCGCGGTCGAGGTGACCCTTCGCGCGTGAAGCCGTAGAGTTCGTCGGTGGACATCGGCAGTGTGCTGAGCGAGGCCTGGAGCCTCTACACGCGCTTCTTGCTGCGGTTCTTCCTGACCGCGTTCGCCGTCTTTCTCGTGCTCGACCTCTTCTCGGCGCTGGCGGACGTGGCAGCCGAGGACAGCTTCCTGGCCGGTCTCTTCTGGAGCGTGCTCGCGGCGGTCGTCGGCATCGTCGGCTTGTTCCTCGTGCAGGCCGCGCTGCTCGAGTTGGTACGGGACGTCCGGGACGGCCGCGCCGATCGCGGGCTCGGCGAGACCTACAGCGCGGTCTGGCCACGGGTTCCGGCGCTGATCGCCGCGGGCGTGATCGCCGCGGTCGCGATCGGCATCGGCCTGCTCCTGCTGATCGTGCCGGGGCTCTACCTGCTGACGATCTGGTCGATGCTCGCGCCCGTGATCGTTCTGGAGGGCAGATCGGCCGGCGAGTCGTTCTCGCGGTCGCACGACATCGTGCGTGGGAACGGCTGGAACGTCTTCGGCCTGATCGTCATCGTCTTCATCCTCGTCGCGGTCGCATCGGGGCTGATCCGGCTCGTCTTCGCGTGGCTCCCCGACTTCCTCGACGCCTGGATCGGCGCGCTCGTCGCCCACAGCCTGACCATCCCCTTTGCGGCGGCTGCACTGGCGACCGCGTACTTCCAGCTCACCAAGGCAGAGCCGCCCGCGCCGCCCGAGCCTCCCGCCGCCGTTAGCTCCTGACGAGGGTGGGGTTGGCCGTAGGGCCGGACTCCAGTCAGCCCTATTGGCCTGCCGCCCGCCCGCTGGCACGGTGGAATCGTGCTGGTCGTCCTCATCGTCGCCGCCGAGGTCGCCTTCTGGCTGACGCTGCTCGCGGGCCTCGTGACGAGGTACCTCCTGCGTCGCCCGCGGCTGGGCATGGCGCTGCTGGTGGCGACGCCTTTGATCGATCTCGCGCTCCTCGCCGCGACGACGATCGACCTGCGCCGCGGGGGCGAAGCGGCCTTGGCCCATGCGCTCGCCGCGGTTTACATCGGCGTCTCCGTCGCATGGGGGCAGCGCATGATCAGCTGGGCAGACGCCCGCTTCGCGCACCGCTTCGCCGGCGGCCCGCCTCCCGAGCGGCCCCCACGCACCGGGCCGGAGCACGCCGCTCACCAGCGTCGAGAGTGGCTCCGGCATCTCTCGCCTGGGCGACGGGAACGGCGCTGCTCGGGCTCGGTGTGGTGGTCGTGGGCGACCCAGATCGCACAACGGCCTTGGTCAGCACCGCAGTGCTGTGGACGCTAGTGCTCGCCATCGACTTCGTCGTCTCGTTCAGCTACACGCTGTGGCCGCCGAGCGCGGAGGACTCGTGACGGGCGGTGGGCCGCAGTTCGAGACGAAGATCGCCGTCGTCCTCCGCGACGACCTGGCCGTCTGGCAGAAGACAAACGTGACCGCCTTCCTCGTCAGCGGGATCGCGGGCACCGTGCCGGGCGTCGTTGGCGAGCCGTATCGCGACGGCTCGGGCAACGAGTACCTGCCGATGTTCGTCCAGCCGGTGCTCGTCTACGAGGCCGACGGGCCCGCGCTGCGGCGTGCCTACGAGCGGGCGATGAGCCGCGGCGTCACGCCGGCCGTCTATACGAGCGAGCTGTTCGCTACGAACCACGACGAGGCGAACCGGGCCGCGGTCGCCGACGTCCCGGCGGCGGAGCTCGACCTCGTGGGGCTCGCGTTCCGCGCCGAGCGCAGGACGGTCGACAAGATCGTCGACCGGCTGCGGTTTCACCCCTGATTCAGTCTGGCGGGATGTTCTGGTTGAGCCGGAAGAGGTTGCCGGGGTCGTAGCGCCGCTTGACCGCCTTCAGGCGCTCCCAGGTCTGGCCCGGATAGGCCTCGCGAACGCGAGCCTCGCCCTCGTCGCCGAGGAAGTTGACGTACACGCCGTCGTCGCCACTGCGCAACGCCGTCGAGAGCCCGTTGACCCACGCCACGTGCTCTGGCCGCTCCTCGGGGCGCTCGAAGAGAGCGGCGACGGCGACCATGACAGGCCGACTGCGGTGCGCGAACGCCGTGGCGTCGTCGGGCACCCGAGCCATCGCACCGCCAAGGACCCGCAGCTGGGTGACGACCATGGTGGCGGTCGAGGCTCGGAGTTGCTCGACGATCGTCTCCGCCGCGCTTGTGTCGACGCCGTCAGCGAACTGCGAGTACGCCACGTCCTGGAGGGGAAGCGGCTCGACCTCGGTCAGCTTGTAGATCTCCGGATAAGCCATCGGCTTGACGAGGTCGGCGACCGGCTCGGCGAGCGCGCGGAAGGGCGCAAGCGCCCGCTCGCCGGCCTCGACATCGCCGGCGTAGCACAGCAACGCCATCACGATCAGCTCGCCGTGCGCCTCGGCGGGCAGGAACGGCATCGGCGGCGCGACCATGATGTTTGCGATCGCCGACAGCTCCTCCGGCGCGGCCTCGGCCTCGGCGATGAACGAGGCGATCACCTCGGGCGTCGCCGGCAGGACCAGCATCCCGCCGACGATCCCGTCGAGCTCGTGCAGCCGGAACTGGAACCGGGTCGCCACGCCGAAGTTGCCGCCGCCGCCGCGGATTGCCCAGAACAGGTCCGGGTGCGACACGGCGTCGACGTGCAGCAGCTCGCCGTCGGCGGTGACCAGCTCGGCGGCCAGCAGGTCGTCGATCGTCAGCCCGTGCTTCCGGACGAGGAAGCCGGTGCCGCCGCCGAGGGTGAGCCCCCCGATCCCCACCTGGCCCGTGTCGCCGAAGCCGGTCGCGAGGCCGTGCTCCCCGGCGGCGACCGTGTACTCGCTCGCGGTCAGCCCGGTCTGGGCCCATGCGGTGCGCTGCTCGGCGTCGATATCGAGCGTCCGCAGCGCCGAGAGGTCGAGCACGATGCCGCCCTCGGAGACACCGTGTCCGGCGGGGCTGTGGCCGCCGCTGCGCACGGCCAGCTCCGCCCCGGTTTCGCGCGCGACCGAGACGACGCGCGCGACCGCGTCTGCGTCTGCCGGGCGGACGACGACCGCCGGCCGCTTGTCGATGAAGCGGTAGAAGACCGCGCGAGCCTCGTCGTAGCCTACGTCGTCGGGCGTGATCACCTGTCCGTCGAAGTCGGAGCTGAGCTCTGCGATCGAAGCCGTGGTCGTCTCGTGCATGGAGTCCCCCTTCACTCGTTCCCTTTCGAAAGCGAACGCCCGTCGAGAGCCCGACATTCCAAGGCGTCCCGAGTCGCAGCTAGATTCGCCACCGATGGGAGCCGAGTCATAGGCGGCCTCGACCTCTCGGGCACGTCCGCTTCGAGAACGGTGGTCAACGATGTCCATTCGCAACTGAACGAGACGAGCGTCGCCGAGGTTCTCCTCGTCGATTCGCCCCAGTCAATCAGGCAGGCAATCGCTCGCTCGCAGGCGACCGGGCTTCCGATCGCGGTCAGCGGCGGCCGGCACGCAATGGGAGGACAGCAGTTCTGCTCCGATGGGTTGCTGCTCGACACGCGCCCCATGGCGCGCGTCCTGTCCTTCGATCGGGAGCGCGGAACAATCGAGGTCGAGGCCGGAATCCAGTGGCCCGAGCTCCACACATACCTCCGCGACAATCAGAGCGACAACGAGTTGGCCTGGGGCATCCGCCAGAAGCAGACCGGCGCGGATCGTCTCTCAGTCGGAGGCGCCCTGTCTGCGAACGTCCACGGACGCGGGCTCACATTCCGGCCGATCGTCGAGGATGTCGAGGCGTTCACGCTCATCGACTGCGACGGCGGACTTCGTCCCTGCAGCCGCAACGAGAACTCGGATCTCTTTCGGCTCGGCATCGGCGGGTACGGTCTCTTCGGAGTCATCTACTCGGTGACTCTCCGGCTGGCGCCGCGCCGACTCCTCGAGCGCATCGTCGAGGTCTGCGAGGTCGAGGACGTGATCGGAGCTTTCGACGATCGGATCGCGTCCGGTTTTCTCTACGGCGACTGCCAGTTCGTGATCGACCCTGAGGATCCTCGCTTCCTGCAGCGCGGCGTGTTCTCTTGCTACCGGCCGGTCGAGGATGCAGCACCGATTCCGACCGGCCAACGCGCCCTGACTACAGATCAGTGGCGTCAGTTGCTCCATCTCGCGCATGTGGACAAGCAGCAGGCCTGGGAGCTGTACTCAGCTCACTACCTCGCAACCTCCGGGCAGCTGTACTTCTCGGATGCGCACCAGTTCGGCGACTACGTCGACGACTACCACCAGTGGCTCGACGACCTGACCGGAGTGAAAGACCGAGCGACGGAAATGATCACCGAGCTCTACGTGCCGCGGAGCCGGCTCGCGGACTTCATGAGCGAAACGGCGGACGACTTCCGGCGGAATAGCGTCGATGTCGTCTACGGCACGATCCGCTTGATCGAGCGCGACGACGAGACCGCCCTCCCGTGGGCGCGTGAGCCCTGGGCGTGTGTCATCTTCAACCTGCACACGGTCCATACGCAGGCCGGCCTCGATCACGCCTCCGCAGCCTTTCGCCGTCTGATCGACCTGGCGATCGCGCGCGGTGGGAGCTACTTCCTCACTTACCACCGTTGGGCCGAGCCGGAGCAGGTCGAGGCGTGCTATCCGGAGTTCCGGGACTTCCTCTCGTCAAAGCAAGACAAGGATCCGGACGGGCGCTTCCTAAGCGATTGGTTCCGGCACTACTCTGCCGTTCTGACGTGAGTCCGGCAGGCCGAGCCCGCGCGCAGATTCGCGCGCTCGTGCTGATCGCGGTGGTCCTCGACGCACCGGTGCTCGCGCGAGTCGTCAGGCTGTTCTCGCCCAACCCGGTCGTCGAAACGATTGACGTAGACGGGGTACCGGTCGAGATCCTCCGCCCATCCGGCGAGCGACCTCGACCGGCGTGGATCTTCGTGAGCGGCGCAGACCCGGTCCGGCGGCAAGAACCGCTGGTTAGACGACTTGCCTCTGGGCTCGCGCGAGCCGGCTTCGTCGTCGTTCTCCCGGACATTCCCGGGCTCGGCGAGGGAACGATCACCTCGCGCACCCTGACGGCGACCGAGGCGGTCGCGCGAGCAGCATGCGAGCGCGACGATGTGCGCGGGGGTCGAGTCGCACTGATCGGCGCCTCGACGGGAGCGGGGCTGGCACTGCTCGCCGCCGGGCACCCGGAACTGGCCAACCGAGTGTCCGTCGTCGCGGCAGTGGCTCCATTCGCAGATCTGCGAAAGCTCATCTGTCTGACCACAACCGGTTCCTACGCGGAGCAAGACGGGTTCGTCGCACACGACGTCACCGACCTCCATCGCCAGGTCGTGGCGCGATCGCTCGTGGTCGCGCTGGAGGACGACGGCGATCGGGAGCGTCTGCTCGCGGATCTCGCGCGAATCGAGTCGCAGGGACTCAACCCTCTTGATGAGCTGCCACGGCTAGCGGCCGGGTTCGGCGCGGACGCTGTAGCCGTCCTCGCACTGCTGGCGAATCGAGATCCCAGCCGCTATGACGAGCTCTACGAGGCGCTCCCCAGCGTGGCGAGACGCTTCATCGCCGATCTATCACCGTTGCGTGTTCGGGACGGCATCCAGGCGCACGTCGAGATGATCGTTCCGCCAAGCGACATCTACTTCCCGCTCGGGGAGGCGCTCGCGCTCGCACAGTCGCTCCCGAGTGTGCGCCTGACCGTGACTCGAACGCTGGACCACACCCGCCCGACGGCCTCGCTGAACCGCGTCAAGGACTTTGCGGCATTCGCCGGCTTCGTCGTACGTGGACTACAGGCGGCCGGATGACCGCGGAGGCGCGTCCTACAGTCGAGATCCCAGCGGCTGCGAGGGAGCTCATGACGCCCGAGAGGCTGAGCGAGCTGACGTTTGACCCGCCGGTTCTGTTTCACGGGCCTCACGAGCCACCGAGTAACCGCCGCTTCGAGGGCCTGTATGGACGCATCTACAACCGGGTCATCCAGAGCGCCGGCCTGCGAAAGGTGGCCTTCTCCGTCTGGGGTTCGGCGGACCCCCTCTACGAACTGGACTCCTTTGTCTCCGACGCGGTCGAGGCCGCGCGCGCTGCTTCCGACGCACCCCTCCTTGTTGACCTGCCTAGCGGAGGCGGGACGCTGCTCCCGTTCTTCGCGCGCGAAGGGCTCGAGGGAACGGTCGTCGAGGTCGACCTCGCCGCTGCAATGCTGCGCCGAGCCGTCGCACTCGGGAAGAGCATCTCGTCCGATCTGAGTGCGATCTTCCTCCGAGCCGACGCGCTCGACCTGCCGCTGAAACCCTGTATCGCCGATGTCGTGGTGAGCATCAACGGCCTCCACGTCGTTGCGGACCACCGCGGCTTCCTCGAGGCGATCGCGCGCATCGCCAAGCCGAGCGGCAAGCTCTGGCTCATCACACCGGTCGACGGCCCGAGCCTGCGGAGTAGGGCGATCCTCGCTGCGGCGCGGCGCCTGGGTATCACGCCAAACGCCCCGCCGACACTATCTTCGCTCCACGGCTACCTCGAAGAGGTCGGCTTCACGGCGATCCACTCGTACGGCGGGGAAAGCATCGCCGGCCTCTCGGCTCGGCGGGTCTGACACGTTTATCTCCCCCGGCAGACGAGCGTTACTCTGCGCGCACGATGTCCGAGGCCCCGACCGGGATCAACGAGAGCGCCCCTGTGGTCAGCAGGAGCGAGATCGAGATTGCGGCCGCGCCGGATGCCGTCTGGGAGGTCCTGACGGACTTCGAGCGCTGGCCAAGGTGGCTAAGGGACATCAAGTCGATGTCGATCGAAGGGCCCGTCGCGGCGGGAACGGTCTTCCGCTGGAAGGCGGGACCTGGAACGATCACGTCGACGATCCAGCGCGTCGAGCGGCCGCGGCTGATCGCCTGGACGGGGCGAACGCTCGGGATCAACGCGATCCACTTCTGGAACTTCGAGGAGCGTGACGGCGCCACGTTCGTCCGCACCGCGGAGTCGTACGAGGGGCTCGTGGCCCGCCTCCTGCGCAGGTCGCTGCAGAAGACACTCGACCGCGCTCTCGACGACGGACTGCAGGACCTGAAGGCCGAAGTCGAGCGTCGCTAGGCGCGCGACGTTCCCGGAAGCTCGCGCAGCTCGTCGAGGCTCGGCGCGTCACGGATCGCCGGGCTCAGCGTGCCCCAGAGCGCGAGCACGAGGCCGAAGGCAGCGAACGAGGCGATCGTCGCGCGCTCGGAGACCGCGTCGAGTAGGAGTCCCGCGGCCAGCGGGCCGAACGGCGCAATGAGGAGCGCGATCGTGCTCCGCACGCTCTCGACCCGGCCGACGAGGCGGTCCGGCGTCATCGCGAGCTGGTAGCTGCTGACGACCGAGTCGGTCGACGGGATCGCGAGCGCGGTCGGGAGGATGCTCGCGGTGAGCACGTAGACGTTCGGCCAGACGAGGAAGAGGCCGCAGCCGACCCAGGTCCAGAGCTCGAGCAGCAGCACGCCCCGGACGGGGAGCAGCCGCCGGATGAGCGGCGACAGGAACGCGCCGAGCAGAAGGCACGCCCCGAAGGCGGAGAGCAGCAGGCCAACCTCGCCGCCCGAGAGGCCTTCCTTCTTGCCGATCACGAGGACGGCGAGCAGCACGCCCGGCCCGATGAAGTTCGCCAGCCCGTAGAGGAACGCGCATGTGCGTAGGAACGGGTGCTGCCAGAGGAAGCGGAACCCCTCGGCGAGCCGCGAGCGGATCGGGACGCGGTCGCGCTCGCGTTCCTCCTGGAACGGCGTGCGCATTGCGAGCAATGCGAGGGCCGAGAACGCATACGACACGGCGTGGACGGCGAACGGCAGGGCGCGCGACAGCCCGAACAGCGCGCCGCCGAGCGGCGGAGCGGCGAGGCTGATCGCAGCCTCCCGGCCGGTCACGGTGGCGACGGCCGCGGGCAGCTGGGTCGTCGGCACGACGGACCGCAGCGCACCCGCCTGTGCCGCCGAGAAGAACGGTGCGCCGCTTCCCTCGACGAACGCCACGAGCGGGATCACCCAGAAGACGATCTCGTCGAGGACGATCAGCGCGGCGAGGGTTCCGACCGCGAGCGCGCGCCAGGCGTGGGCCGCGATCATCAGCCGTCTGCGGCTCCAACGATCAGCCGTAAGCCCAGCCGGCAGCGCGAAGACAGCCATGGCGAGCAGCCGCGCGAAGGCGACGAGGCCGGCCTTCGCCGGCGAGCCCGTGAGCGCCAGCACGAGCAGCGGGTAAGCGATCGCGGTCACCTGCGAGCCGCCGCTCGACAGCAGCGCAGCGGTCTGGAGCAGCAGGAAGTCGCGGTTTCGGCGCAGAGGGACCGCGTTCACGCGGGCACCCGCAGTCATCGACTACCGAAAGGCTTGCGCGAGCGGTCTATACTCAGTATACTACTCAGTATGGTCGTTGACAGGAGCCGGTTTTGAGTGTCCCACACGCCCTCCTTGCACTGCTGAGCGACGGGCCGAAGTTCGGCCTGCGACTCCAGAACGAGTTCGAGGCTCGAACGGGCGAGGTCTGGCCGCTCAACGTCGGGCAGGTCTACACGACGCTCCAGCGCCTCGAGCGCGACGGGCTCGTCGAGGCCGACGACGGGGAAGCCGAGCGCTCGCGGAAGCGGTACCGAATCACGTCCGCTGGCGATCGCGAGCTCACGGACTGGCTTCGCACCCCGCCCGACCTCGTGCCTCCTCCGCGCGACGAGCTCGTCATCAAGGTGCTCGTCGCCCTGCAGGTCCCCGGGACCGACATCCACGAGATCCTGCAGGTGCACCGCCGGCACGTGATCGAGACCATGCAGCGCTACACGCAGGTCAAGGCGGCGGCCGCGGAGGACGACGTGGCGCTGGCACTCGTCGCCGATGCCGAGCTCTTCCGGCTCGAGGCGATCGTCCGCTGGCTCGACGCGGCCGACGTCCGCCTGAAGCAGCGGCCGTCCCTCAGGCCGGTGGACGTAGCCGACCTGCCTCTCGAACCAACTGAACCGATGGAGGTTTCGCAATGACCCACGCACTCGAACTGCGCCAGGTATCGAAGATCTACGGCTCCGGGCCGAGCGAGGTGCACGCGCTCTGCGAGGTCGACCTCTCGGTCGAGCGCGACGAGCTCGTGGCCGTCATGGGGCCTAGCGGCTCCGGCAAGAGCACCCTCTTGACGATTGCCGGCAGCCTCGAGGAGGCGACGAGCGGCCAGGTGCTCGTGGACGGGACCGACCTCGCAACCGTCTCGCGCTCGGACCGGGCGAAGATGCGACGCCGCTCGATCGGCTACGTGTTCCAGGACTTCAACCTGCTCCCGGGGTTGAAGGCAATCGAGAACGTCACCCTGCCGCTCGAGCTCGACGGCGTCTCGTCGAAGCCCGCACGCACCGCGGCGCTGGAGGCGATGGAAGAGCTCGACGTGGCAGACCGTATGGATCGCTA
>JBKPFP010000197.1:0-2894 GCA_046744435.1 Actinomycetota bacterium
CTGCCGGAGATCCTGGCCCAGTTCGACGTCGAGATCGCGACGCTCGCCTGGGCGCTGACCTCGTTCAACCTCGCGCTCGCCGTCTCAGCGCTGCCCGCGGCGTTCGCCGCCCGGAGGCGGCCGGTGCCGGTCTTCGTTGCCGGGGTCGTCGTCTTCGCAGTCGCCTCGCTCACGTGCGCCTTCGCGCCGTCGTTCGGCGTGCTCGTTGGCGCGCGAACCGTCCAGGGCGTCGCGGGCGCCGCGATCGTCTGCGCCGCGCTCGACCTGCTGGCCGGGGTCGATACCCGGGCCGCTCGGACCTGGGCCCTCGCCGGCGTGTTCGGCGCGTCACTCGGGCCCGCCGCGGGCGGCATCCTCACCCAACTGCTCGGCTGGGAGTCGATCTTCGCCGTCCAGGCCCCGATCGCACTCGTCTCCCTGCTCGCCCTGACTGGTGGAACCGTGGTCGCGGTCCGCGGGCGCGTGGAGCGGCCGCACTTGGCCGCCAATGCGGCGCTGCTGCTCGTCTCGGGCGCGCTCGTGGCGGCGCTCTTCCTGCTCGTGATCCTGCTCATCAACGGCTGGCGTCTCGAACCACTGGAGGCGGGACTGGTCGTGACGGTGATGCCGCTCGCGGCGATCGCAGCCGCGCGCTACGCGGACCGGATCACTCCGCCCTGGGCCCGGGCCGCGTCGGGTGCCGTCCTCATCTCGGGTGGCCTGGCGGCGCTCGGCTGGCTTCCGCACGCGGGAGTCGTCTGGACCGTGCTCCCCCAGGTGGCCGTCGGAGCGGGGCTCGGGCTCGCGCTGTCGACTCTCGTTGAACGCGCCCTCGCGGGTCGCGAGGCGCTGGCCGTGCACGGCGGCTGGACGATCGCCTCCCGGCACGCGGGCGTCGTGCTCGGCCTGCTGCTCCTCACGCCGATCTTCGTGGCAGATCTCGACCGGAACGAAGACGACGCGCTCGCCGCAGGCACGTCGGTCGTGCTCGACAGCCGCATCTCGCCGCTGGACAAGATCGGCGTCGCGCGCGACGTCCTCGTCGCGGTGGACGAGGCCAGGGAGGAGACGCGGGTCCCCGACGTCGAGGAGGTCGTCGACCACAGAGACGACTCGGACTACCGAGAGCTTGCGTCCGACCTCCAGGATCAGCTCGACCGGGCCGTTACGAACGCCTTCTCGCGCTCCTTCCTCGCGGCGGCGCTGCTCGGCCTGCTCGCCCTCGTCCCGATCCTGCTCGACCGACGGGAAGCGAGCGCCTGATGCGTGCCCTGGCGTGGGCAGCCGCAGCCTCCGCGGCTCTCGTCGTCCTCTACCTCGCCCTCGGTGGAGCGTCGTACGCGCCGGCGAAGGTGGCCGACCCCTGCGCGGCCCGCGACTGGCGAGAGCCACAGGGCTTCGAGGAGGTCGCCGAGCAGATCGTCCTGTCGGCGCTCGACGGCGCAGCGTGCGAGCTGCACGTCTCCCGTGAGGAGATGGTGCTCGCCTTGGCGAACCAAGACTCGCGCGAGCGGTTCGCACGGGAGCACGGGATCTCGAACGAGCGGCTGGAGCAACTCGTCCGCATGGGGCTTCTGCGTGCCATCGACGACGCCGAGCAGGCGGACGCGATCGGCTCAACCGTCGCCGGGCTGCTCCGAGGGATCGTCATGCGCATTCCCGTCGACGAGCTCCTCGACCTCCTCGAGCAGCTTCCGCGCCTCTGACAGCGCAGTAGGCTCCTGGGCCGGACGAGACCGCGGCCTAGGACGAGTAGACCGCGGCCATCTCGGAGGCGGCGGCGGCGATGCGCTCGCGAAGCTCCGCGGGCGCGAGCACCTCGGCCGCCGGCCCGAGCCCCATCAGCTCGGAGAACGCCTGGCCAAAGCCGTCGAAGTAGGCGATCACCGTCGGCCGCTCTCCGTCCTCGACGATGCGGGCTCCGCGCAGGTAGCGGATCTCTTCGCGCGGGACGCGAGCGGTGACCTCGATCCGCCGCAGGCTCCGCTCGAACGCCTCCGAGCGGCTCGTCCACGCGGCGGCGAGGTCGAAGTGGCGCGGTCGGGTGCAGCGCTCCGGCCGCTCTCTGGCGGAGACGACTCGCGAGACCCGGTAGATGCGCTCCTCCCCGCGGCGGCGGGCCAGCAGGTACCAGACGCCCGCCTTGAGGACGAGTCCGAGCGGGTCGAGTCGCCGTGAGACCACCTTCGGCCCCTCGCGGTAGCGCATGTCGAGGCGCCGGCTCCGCCAGAGCGCGCCGGCGATCACCGGCAGGTGCGGGACGCGGTCCTCCTCGCGGAACCAGCCACGCGTGTCGACGTGGAAGAGCTGCGCCGCGCGGCCGGCCCGCTCCTTGAGCTCCTCGGGCAGCGAGGCGAGGAGCTTCAGGCGCGCCGCAGCCAGCTCGCGGCCGAGCCCGAGCTCCGCGGCCGGGCCGACGAAGAGTGCCTCGGCCTCGGGGGCGTCGAGCCCGGTCAGCCTCGTCCGGTAGCCGCGCTCGAGGCGGTAGCCGCCCGCCGGCCCCCGCACCGAGCTGATCGGAACACCCGCCGCAGCGAGCGCCTGCGCGTCGCGCTGCACGGTTCGCTCCGAGACCTCGAGCCTCTCGGCGAGCTCGTCCGCGGTCAGCTGCCCGCGCGTCTGCAGCAACATCAGGAACGAGACCAGGCGGCTTGCACGCATGCCCCGAAACTATTCCATGAAGGCGACAGAAGATGGCGGGAATGTCGGTTAGCGTGCGGCGCATGCGAGTGGTTCTGGACTCGGGTCGCCGCGTCGCCGTCCATCGCACCGCAACGCAAAGAGCATGGCACGTCTCCGACAGCCGCGAGGAGCACTTGGTCGTCCTCTGTCACAGCGCGCCCGGGGCCGGTGCCTTCGACCCGGACCCGGCCGTGACCCAGGCGAGGAACGTGCGGCTGCTCTCGATCGACCGG
>JBKPFP010000367.1:0-1709 GCA_046744435.1 Actinomycetota bacterium
TGTCGGCGAAGTACGCCTCGATCGCCGGGATCGACGCGCGCACGTTGGCCTGCGCGGCCGACTTGTTCGCGCGATCACGGAACTTCAGGTACGACGGAATCGCAATTGCAAGCAGGATTCCGATGATGATGATCACGACCAAGAGCTCGATCAGGGTGAAACCACCCTCGCTCTTGCTCCGGCTGATCCGGTTATTGAGCCTTGCCAGCATTGAGTACTCCTCCTTCTCGAGAAAGGGTCGGTGGCTCGAGGCTGGTATCGGCGGCTTGCAGAGGGGCTCAGTACCCCAATTTGGGTGATCTGTTGAGTGATTCGTGGGTGAGTCGGACACCCACGGATTTCCGCTCACGCGCACGCGTAAAGTCGCGGCCCCGCCCTGCCGATAGGGCCGTTATGAGCTCAGCGCCTCGTCTTCGTGTCGTGGCGGCTGTGGCCGGGCTCGCGGTCCTGGCCCTCGGCGCCGGTTTCTTCTTCCTGACCCGCGGTCAGGAGTCCTCGACCGCTGCCCCGGTGACGGCCCAGGAGCTCGTCCAGCGCGCCGCTGCGAAGCGAGGAGCTCCGGCGAAGGTCGCGCCGAAGGCCGTGCGAGCACCGAAGCGGACGACCGTGCGCAAGCCGGCGCCGAAGCCCGCGCCGAAGCCGGTCGCGCCGAACGGCCTCCCGAGCTCGATCGCCTCAGCGCTGCAGCGGAACGAGGTCGTCGTCGTCTCGCTCTACGCGCCGGATCTGCCTCTCGACGACATGGCCCTCCAGGAGGCGCGCGCAGGCGCGACGGCAGCCGGAGCGGGCTTCGTCGCCCTCAACGTGCTCAACGAGTCGCAGTCGCGGCCGCTCGCCGAGAAGCTGGGCCTGCTCGAGGATCCCGCCGTGCTCGTCTTCAAGGGCGGAGGCGACCTCTTCGTCCGCCTGACCGGCTTTGCCGACCAGCAGACCGTCGCGCAGGCCGCGACGAACGCGGGCCTGTGAGCGCTGCCCCGGTCGGCGGTGCCCGCGCCGTCGACGACGGCTTCTCCAGGTCCGCGAAGAAGGACGGCCGCCAGGTCGTGACGCTCAGGCGCTTGCAGCTCGGCACTCAGTACATCGTCGAGTGCGACGTCTACCCGGTCGGGACGATGCGCGTCGAGCCCGTCCGCCCCGGGCCGTACGTCTTCGTCACTCGCGAGGAGGCGAACGCCTTCATCGACGAGACGACGCACGCGCTCGAGTACCTCGGCTGCGAAGTCGCCTGACATCCAATTCCGGGGACGACACTGCGATGAGTTCAGTCGTCCTCGAACACGGGGCGGGCAGCTAACGCCATCGCACGCCCCCGAACCTTCGACCGATCGAGACGCCTAGGGCCTGTACGGAAGGAAGAGGCCGACCGCGCGCGCCTGTACCGGCAGTGCTCATCCAGGGCGAAGGTCGTGAGCGCCGGTCGTTCAGATGATCGAGCCGGGTCCCGCGCCGGCCGTTCATATAATCGCCCGCGCATGAACGACGAAGAGCAGGTCCCTCAAGCAAGAACCCCAGCGGCACCGGCGGACGTTGGAGAAACTCCAGTCGAGAGGCTCGAGGCCCTGGGAGTTCGCGGGAATCCTCTCGCAACTTGCCCGGGATGGCCAGATCATCGACGTGCGTTGCGAGATGCCCCAGTGCTACTGCTTCCGGGGCCGTAGCCACTTCGAGCCGAGATCGCCGCGGTCCGATTGGGAGCCGACAGCCGACCA
>JBKPFP010000214.1:0-11309 GCA_046744435.1 Actinomycetota bacterium
TACTTCCTGCCGCCGCTCGAGCTGACCGACGAGGAGCTCGCGGCGCTGCAGACGTGCCTCTACCTTCTCGAGGGCCAGTTCGCGTACGCCGAGCCGCTGCGGCTCGCGCTGCAGAACCTCGCCCTCGGCCGGCCGGGGCTCGAGGAGGCGCCGACCGAGACCGCGCGCGCCGTCGAGCTGCACGACCCGGGTTACTCGCCGGAGCTCCCCGGCCGCCTGGCGAAGCTCGAGGGCGCCATCGCCAAGAACCGTACGGTCAAGTTCGAGTACCTCTCGATCTGGCGCGGTAGCCAGCGCGAGCGCACGGTCAACCCGTACTCACTGCTCTTCGACCGCGGCCAGTGGTACGTCATCGGCCACGACCTGGACGAGGATGACGTGCGCACGTTCCGCGTCTCCCGGATCCGCGGCGACATCCGGCTGGCGACCAGGCGCGAGCGAGATTTCCGCCTGCCCGAGGACTTCGACGCGAACGAGTACCGGCTCGGGCCGCCGTGGCAGGTCGGCGCGATCGAGGGCGAGGCGCAGATCGAGGTCGCCGGCGACACGGCCTGGTGGGTGGAGCGCGAGCTCGGCAAGTACGGACGGATCGACGACGGCGTCTTCGTCACGGAGTACTCGAACCTCGGGCTGCTCTCGTCGTGGATCCTGCGCCAGGACGGCCGCGCCGTGCCGCTCGCCCCGCCCGAGCTCCGGCGGCAGGTGCGCGCCGACCTGAAGCTGGTGCAGGAGCGGCACGAGGCCGACCCGCCGAGGATCGCGGCCGAGATCGAGCAGGCGGAGACCGACGCCGAGGAGCGGCCGGCGAGCCCGGTCCCGCCTGAGCGCTTCGGCCTCCTCCAGGCCTTGCTCGCTTACCTGCTCGATCGCTGCGGCGAGGACAGCCGGGCCGTGATTCCCGCCGCCGAGCTGGCCGACCGCTTCAACATCGCTCCCGAGACGCTCGAGGAGCACCTCCAGCTGCTGAACCTCGTCAACTTCGGCGGCGGCTGCTACGCGGTCTACGCCGAGCTGCGCGGGAACGAGGTGCACGTCGAGAAGGAGCTCTTCGGCGACACCTTCCGCTCCCCGCCGCGGCTGACCCCGCTCGAGGCGCGCGCGATCCGCTTCGCGCTCGAGTTCGTCGGGCCGATGATCGCTGCCGACGCGCACACGCCGCTCGAGCGAGTGCGGCGAAAGCTCGAGGAGACGTTCGGCGAGTTCGACCTCTCGCAGACGGCCGAGCCGCCTCCCCACCGCGCCGAGGAGCGGCTCGTCGGGACGCTCTCCGAGGGGATCCGCAGCCGACGCCTCGTCGAGATCGAGTACCAGAAGGAAGAGGAGGACCGGCTGCAGACGCGCGTCGTCGAGCCGTACGTCCTCGAGCGGCGGCTGCCGCACTGGTACGTGCACACGTGGGACGTCGAGCGCGACGCGCAGCGCTCGTTCCGCCTCGACCGGATGCGCAGCGCGCGGCTGCAGCGTGAGAAGTTCGAGCCGCGGCCCGAGTTCGAGCCGGAGGAGCTCACCGGCGCGCGGACGGCCCGCATCTGGTCTTCGAAGGAGATCGCGCGCTGGAAGGTCGAGGAGGGCGCGCGGGCGCTGAAAGGCGGCACCGCGCTCAGCGAGCGGGCGGTCGGCAGCCCCGAGTGGCTAGTTGGCGAGATCCTGGCCGACCGCGGCGAGTCGGTGCTCGTCGAGCCGGAGGAGGAGCGCAAGCGCATCGCGAGGCGCGCGCGCGAGCTGGCGCGGGAGCTGCGGGTGAGCCGCGTGCCTGCGAAGGCCTAGGAGGTCCCGGCCCACGGGGCCGGGACTCGCCGAAAGTGCTCTGCACTTTCGGCGACTGAAAGCTCGCCTTGCCGAGTGCGAACGCCCTGACGCGCGTGTGGTTGGAGCGCCGTCCAGGGAGCCCGTCGGATAAGGAGTTAATTGTCGACGGGGAGGGCGAGCGTGAAGGTCGCGCCTCGCTCGGGCGCCGAGCGCACCTCGACCGACCCGCCGTGCGCCTCCGCGATCGAGCGCGCGATGAACAGCCCCAGCCCGGTTCCCGGTTTCGCGTGCTCGCCGCTGACGCGGCCGAACTTCTCGAAGATCAGCTTCTGGTTCTCCGCGGAGACGCCCGGCCCGCGGTCGCGCACCTCGATGTGAATGCGGCCGTTGTGCGCGTACGTGTCGACCTCGACCTCCGCGCCGGTCGGCGAGTACTTGACGGCGTTGTCGATCAGGTTCGTCAGCACCTGCCGCAGCCGCTCGCGGTCGCCGCGAACGGTCGGCAGGGGCGACGACACCTGCGCAAGCACTCTCACCTCGTCCTGCGCCCGCTCGGCTGCCGCGGCCGACTCGCGCACCAGCTCGCCGACGTCGACGTCGCTGAACGAGTAGCTGAAGCTGCCCGACTCGATCCGTGACGTGTCGAGCACGTCGCCGACGAGGTCGGCGAGCCGGCCGGTCTCGTGGTCGATCAACGCGAGGAAGGAGTCCCGCTGCTCGGGGCTCAGCTCGCGCCAGCGCTGCCTGAGCGTCTTGGCGGAGCCGATCACGGACGCCATCGGGCTGCGCAGCTCGTGCGAGACCATCGAGACGAAGTCCGCCCGGAGCGCGGAGAGCCGACGCAGCTCCTCGACCGTCGTCCGCTCCGCCTCGTACGAGCGGATGTTCTGAACCGTCGAGCCGAGGAAGCGGCCGAGCAGCGAGACGAGCTCGATCTCCTCGTCGCTGAACGAGTCCGGCTCGAAGCGGACGACCGAGATCATCCCGATCGCGTGCGCGCCGACGAGCAGCGGCGCGACGGTGCGGCAGCGGAGGCCGAAGCGGACGAACTCCTGCTCTTCCGGGTACTGAGCGTCCTGCATGTCGCGGCGGTAGACCGGCTGCGCCGTCGCCAGGATCTCCTCGAGGATCGAGTCGACGACGGGCCGGCGTGTGCCTGGCGCGAAGACGGTGTCCGCCCCCGCTCCCACCACGGCGATGACGCGGGCGGAGCCCTCCTCGGCGAGCACGATCGCCGTGCGGTCGTACGGAAGCACGCCGCGCAGCTCGCGGTTGAACGCGGCGAAAGCATCCTCGAGGTCGAGCGAGGAGCCGAGCGCCCGCGCGCATCTGGTCGCCGCGTCGAGCACGTCGATCCTGCGGCCGAGCTGGTTCTGGAGGCCTTCCGCCTGGGCGATGCGCTCCTGCGCGAGCGCCTGTTCCCGCCTGAGCCGATGGAAGAGCCAGCCCGTGACGACGGCCATGGCGAGTAGCACGACCGCTCCCACGGCCAGCACTGCCGCTGTGCCCGAGGCGGCCACCTCAGGCCTCCGCGCGCTCCGCGATCCATGCCAGCGCCCAGGCCGCGTGCTCGCGCAGCAGCGGGTCCTCGTCCTCGAGGAAGGGCTCGATCACGGCCCGGTCCTCCTCGCGGCCGGTGTTCCCGAGCGCGACGAGGGCGTTCCGCCGCAGGTAGCGCGCGTCGTTCTTCGGGACGAACAACCGCTCGTAGCGCTCCACGAGCTCGTCCTCCTGCGCGGCGAGCCAGTCGACGAGCGAGACGTGCGGCTCGGCCTCCGGCGGCGGCGCCTCGCCCGCGCGGCGCTTCTCGACGCCGCGGTTCCAGGGACAGACGTCCTGGCAGATGTCACAGCCGTAGACCTGAGAGCCGAGCTCGGAACGGTACTCCTCGGGTATCGGCGCGGCGGCCTGCGTCCAGTAGGAGAGGCACTTGGTCGAGTCGAGCACGCCCGGCTCGTCGAGTGCCCCCGTCGGGCAGGCCTCGATACAGAGCGTGCACGAGCCGCAGTCCAGCTCGAGCCGCGGCGTGGGCTCGATCTCGACATCGGTGACCAGCGTCCCGAGCACGACCCAGGAGCCGTGCCGGCGCGTGATCAGCAGCGTGTTCTTGCCGTAGAAGCCGACGCCCGCCCGTGCGGCGGCCTCGCGGTCGACGTGCGCGTTGTCGTCGACGAGCACGCGGTACTCGCCCCCGAGCCGCCGTCCGAGCGAGTCGAGCTTCTCGCGCAGCTCGGCATAGGCGTCGAACCACGCGTAACGCGGCAAACGGCCCTCCCCGGGCTCGAGCGGCGGCTCCTCGACGTAGTAGCAGAGCGCCGCCGAGACGACAGTGCGCGCGCCGGGCAAGAGCGTCTCGGGGTGACAGGACACCTCGGGCCGCGCCATCGTGAAGCGCATGTCCGCGAAAAGGCCGCGTGCGCGCCGCTCCGCGATGTGCTGCTCGGTCTCGCGGTAGGCCTCGGCGGGCGCGGCGCCGACGACGTCGATGCCGAGCTCCTGGGCGGCACGCTCGAGCTCCTGAGCGTTCACGGCCGCAATTGTGCCTAGGATCGCCCCGCTTGAAAGCCATCCGAATCCACGAGGACGGCGGGCCGGAGGTCCTCCGCTACGAGGACGCGCCCGACCCCGAGCCCGGGCCCGGCGAAGTGCTCGTCGAGCTACGGGCGGCCTCGCTGAACCGCCTCGACCTCTGGGTCCGCAAGGGGCTGCCGTCCGTCCCCAAGCCGAGAATCCTCGGCGCGGACGGCGCGGGCCTCGTCGACGGCCGCCGCATCCTCATCAACCCGGGCATCGAGCACGGCGAGAAGATCACCGTCATCGGCGAGCACATGGACGGCACCCACGCCGAGCTGATCGCCGTCCCCGAGTCGAACGTCTACCCGATCCCGGACGGCATGAGCTTCGAGGAAGCGGCCGCGTTCCCCCTCGTCTACGAGACCGCCTACAGGATGCTCGTTACCCGTGCGGGCCTGCGCGAGGGCGAGTGGGTGCTCGTCTGGGGCGTCGGGGGCGGGGTCGCGACTGCGGCGAACTCGATCGCGCGAGCGCTCGGCGCGAGGACCATCGTCACGTCGAGCAGCGACGAGAAGCTCGACGCCGTCGAGGCAGACGCGAAGGTCAACCACGAGAGCGGCGACGTCGTCGAGGCCGTCAAGGAGGCAACGGGCGGCGCCGGCTCGGACATCGTCGTCGAGCACGTCGGCGAGGCGACCTGGCAGCGGAGCCTGCAGGCGGCCCGCACGGGAGGCCGCATCGCGGTCTGCGGCGCGACGAGCGGCCCGAACCCGCCCGCGGCGCTGCACCGCATCTGGTGGAAGCAGCTGACGATCCTCGGCTCGACGATGGGGACGAAGGAGGACTTCGAGGCCGTCTACGAGCTCGTCGCGACCGGGCGCGTGCAGCCGATCGTCGACGAGGTCTTTCCCCTCGCCGAGGCGGCGGCCGCCCACGAGCGCATGGAGGCCGGCGAGCACGTCGGCAAGATCGTCCTGCGCATCCCGGGCTAGCCCCGCTCCCGCCTATACGACCGCGCCTGCTCGACGAGCGCCTCGAACAGCGCCAGGTCATCGCCTTCCTCGGGGTGCCAGAGCACGCCGACGACGAAGCGCATCGACGGATCCTCGAGTGCCTCGACGGTGCCGTCGTCCGCCCACCCGACCTCGCGCAGGCCCTCCCCGATGCGCCCGTAGCCCTGATGGTGGTGCGACTTGACCGGCGCACGCTCTCCGAGCAGGCCGCCGACCCGGGTCGCGACGTCGAGCCGCACCTCGTGCTCCGAGAACTCGCCCGGCTTGTGCTTGTGGCGCTCGTGCCCGACGACCTCGGGCAGGTGCTGCACGAGATCCCCGCCGCGGGCCACGTTCAGCACCTGTGACCCGCGACACACCGCGAGCACGGGCAGGTCCCGTTCGAGCGCGGCGGAGAGCAGCGCCAGCTCGGCCCGGTCGCGCTCCTCGCGCACGTCCGTCGTCTCGGGATGCGGATCGGCGTCGTAGAGCTCGGGGTGCACGTCGGAGCCGCCGGAGAACACCAGCCCGTCCAGCACGGCGAGCGTCTCCTCGATGCCCTCTTCGCTCGGCGGCACGACCAGGGGCCGTCCGCCCGCGGCCTCCACGGCACGCACATAGGCGAGGGGCACCACTGCCGAGGGCTCGACCCAGGCGCCCCACGCCACCTCCTCGGAGTACGACGTGATGCCCACGATCGGCCGCATGCCGAGAGGTTAGACGCGGACGCATTCACGAATCGAGGGCGCTCTGTCGATACCTGGGAAAGTGCCCCGCTTCGGCGTTTCCGCATTCAGCAAACTCGCCGGTGCGCGCTATCTTTTTAGTGCGGCGTTCGTCGGACCTGTACCTGGGAGCGGCCTCGAAGGTACGAGGCGCCAGACCTCGAATCGAGCCGCGTTGTGAACGAACGAACGACAGTCCTCATCTGCGACGACGAGCCAACGCTCCGGGAGCTCGTGCGCGCGTCTCTGAACGGCGGCTACCGGTTCGCCGAGGCGAGTGACGGCTTCACGGCCGTCGCGCTCGCGCGGGACCTCCATCCCGATGTGATCGTCCTCGACCTCATGCTTCCGCGCTTGAGCGGGCTCGAGGTGCTCGAAGAGCTGCAGCGCGACAGCACGCTGCGCGGGATTCCCGTTCTCGTGATGACTGCCTGGAACGACACGGAGGACGCTGCGCGCGCCGCGGGCGCGACGAGCTTCATCACCAAGCCGTTCCAACCCGACGACTTGAAGGTCGCGGTCGAGGAGATGCTCGCGCAGTGAGGTCGCGCTCGTCCGGGCTCTCGATCGAAGCACGCCTGCTCGTGGCGAGCGCGGCGCTCGCGATCCTCGTCGCCGCAGTCTTCGTCGCGCTGATCCTCGCCATCTCGACGCTCCGCGAGGCAACCGACGAGGAGGCGCAGTCGAAGGACGTGACCGCCGCCGCGCTCGAGCTCGAGAAGCTCGTGCTCGACAGCCAGACGGGCCTCACCGGGTTCACGATCACAGGCAACGAGCGCCTGCTCGCGCCGTACCAGGCCGCGGTCAACATCCTGCCGGCCCGGATCGAACGCTTCGATCGGCTGACGAGGGGCGAGAACGCCCGCCAGGGGACGCGTGCACGACAGCTGGTCCAGGAGACGCAGTACTACCTCGACGAGTACGCCGTGCCCGTGCTCACCTTCGCGCGGGAGGAGAGCCTCGCGGCCGGACGTCAGGCGACGCAGACCGAGGGGAGGAGGCGCATCGACACGCTCCGGAGGCTCTTCGGAAACTTCATCGAAACCGAGGACGCGCGTGCGGCCGATCGCGCCTCGTCGGCGACCACGAGCGCGGAGCGCGCGGTCGCGTTCGGCATCTTCGGGCTTGCGTCAAGTGCCGCTTTCATCGTCGTCTTCGGTCTCTACCTCTCGAAGTCGATCGCCAAGCCGGTGCGCGAGGCCGCCGCGGGCGCGACGCGCTTCGCGGAAGGCGACCTCTCGATCCGCCTCGACGAACGCGGCCCGGGCGAGGTGGGTGAGCTCGAGCGGGCCTTCAACGAGATGGCTGAGCGCCTGGCCCGCGCCCGAACCGAGCTGGAGGCCCAGAACGCCCAGCTGCGCGAGAGCGAGCGCCTGAAGAGCGAGCTCGTCAACACCGTCTCACATGAGCTGCGGACACCGCTCGCAAGCGTGCTCGGGTTCACTTCGATCTTGCTCACGCGCGAGTTCGGCTCGGAGACGCGCAGGCACTACCTCGGCATCATCGACGCGCAGGCGCGCCGGCTCTCGGAGCTGATCGACGACTTCCTCGACGTTCGGCGCATCGAGGAAGGGCGCTTCGAGCTCGCGGACGAGCTGCTCGACATGTCGTCCCTGCTCCGTGAGGAGGCGCAGCTCTACCGGGCCCAGAGCGGCAACCACCGCGTCGAGGTCGACGTGCCGGCAGATCCACTCAACGTCCGGGGCGACCCGGATCGGCTGCGCCAGGTGATCGGCAACCTGCTCTCGAACGCCATCAAGTACTCGCCCGACGGGGGTACGGTCGGGCTCTCGGCGGAGCGCAACGGCGAGTCGGTGCGCGTTCGCGTCACCGACGAGGGCCTCGGAATCCCGGAGCGGCAGCAGTCTCGGATCTTCACGAAGTTCTTCCGTGGCGACATGGCCGCGAGCGGAATCAGCGGGACCGGGCTCGGCCTTGCCGTTTCTAGAGATATCGTTGAGTCACACGGCGGCCGAATCGGCTTCACCAGCGCTGAGGGCGAGGGCACGACTTTCTGGCTCGAGCTTCCCGGCGGAGGCGACGGCGAAGGCTCGCCGTACGAGGAAATCACTAATACGGGTCGTAACTAAGGGGACGCATATGCGCAAGGTTTTCGTCATCGGCTGCTCGCTACTCGGGCTCACGATTGTCGCGGGCGCGAGCACGCAGGACTCGGCCGCATTGGACAAGCCTGGGACGATCGGGGTGACCACCCGCGGAGTCGGGCAACAGTTCGTCGACCGCGGGGCACGCGGCCGCGGGCCTGGAGACCTGCTCGTCTCGCGACAGCTCGTCTACAACCGCGGCATCACATCGAAGGCGATCGGCCACGCCGACCTCGTCTGCACGTTCACATCGAGCTACGCCCGCCAGTGCAGCGGCACGTACACACTGCCGAGGGGCAAGATCGTTGTCGCCGGCGCGGTCACATTCCGCCAGTTCTACGAGCTCGCCGTGATCGGCGGAACGGGCCTCTACAACAACGTGCGCGGGTCGGTGACCGTGACGATGCTCTCGCGGAGGCCCACGCGGGAGATCCTGCTCTTCCGCCTGGTCATCTAGACCGCCAGCGGGGAGGATGGCGGTATGGCCGCCTCGATCAAGGATCCCGCGGGCGCCGAGCCGCGCGCGCTGGCTCAAGTCGTCGATTTCACTGGCCGGCGGGTGCTCGAGGTCGGGTGCGGCGACGGGCGCATGGTCTGGCTCTACGCGCCTCGGGCGGCGAGCGTGCTCGGGATCGACGAGGACGCGGAGGCGATCGCGGAAGCGCGCAGGAGCACGCCTCCGGAGCTGAAGTCTCACGTGCGGTTTCGCGTCGCTCGCGCCGAGCGGGTGCGGCTCCGGCCCGCGAGCTTCGACATCGCCTTTCTCGCCTGGTCGTTGTGATGAATCGAGCCGGAGGGCGTCGTGCACGCCCTGCGCCAGATCCATAGAGCTCTCGGCCCCGGCGGGATCCTGCTCGACATGCACCCTACGCGGCCGTCGGCTCGAGCCGAGGTCGGCGGTGTGAGTCTGGGTGACTTCGACGACGAGGAGTTCTTCGGGATCGTCGACGCGACCGAGAAGCCGGTCGCCGAGAGCGACCTGTTCGAGCTCGAGCAGGAGGTGGAGTTCGACCACCTCGAGCGCTGGGACAACGGCGAGCAGCTGCTCGAGGACGTGAAGACGTGGGACGGCTGCCACGTGCCCGGCGACGTCGCGGGGCGCATCCGGCGAGCCGAGCCGCCCGTGGACATCTGGGAGCGCGTCGTCTTGAGGCGGTTCCGGGCTACCGAAGCCCGCTGAGGCACAGCTTGCCGCTCGGGCGCGGATCGCCGAGCAGACGGTCGCGCTCTACGAGCGCCTGGTCTAATTCGCCGCATGCAGTTCGACCGGCACACGCTCGTGCTGCTCGTGCGTCCGCCCGATGCACCGGAGCTCACGGACGAGGAGGCGGCCGAGCTCCAGGATCGGCATCTCGCCTTCCGAGCCGATCTGCGCGACCGCGGCTACCTCATCGGCGGAGGGCCGCTCATCGACCAGGACGACGCGCGCCTGCGCGGCATCTCGATCATGATGTGCGACCCCGAGACGGCGCGCCGGCTCAGCAACGAGGACCCGGCGGTGCGGGCGGGCCGGCTCGCGGTCGAGATGATGACCTGGATGGTTCCCGCGGGCAACGTCCGCTTCGAGAACGTGCCCGCGCCGCGGTCGATGGCCGAGGCCGCGGAGGACTGACGACCCGTTACTGTCGGCGCACGCCCGCCGCTTGGGCTAACGATGCATCCACAGCGCGCGGCGCGGGTCGCGTGTCTCTATCCAAAGCCAAGAATGAACTTGGCGTCGTCGGACATCTTCTCCGGCGTCCAGGGCGGGTCCCAGACGAGCTCGACCTCGACGGCCTCGACGCCCGGGACTGAGGCGGCGACGTCGTGGATGCCCTCCTGGATCATCGGGCCGGCCGGGCAGCCCATCGAGGTCAGGCTGTGGATGACCTTGACCTTGGAGCCCTCGACCTCGACGTCGTAGAGCAGTCCGAGGTCGACGATGTCCATCCCCAGCTCGGGGTCCTCGACCTGCTTCAGCGCTTCGGTGACTTCTTCTTTAGTCGGCATGCCTTCAGTCTAGGAAAACATACGCCGGTGCCAGACTGAAGTCTGGCACCGGATTGCAGGCTGGGTCTCCACGCCTCGAGCAGCGGGCTGGAGTCTTCACGCCTAGAGAAGGCGTACCTCTTCCCTTCGTTCGCGGGCGAAGAAGTGGATCCCGTCGACGAACCGCACCCAGTTGCAGCGGGTGCACATGACCAGCGAGTGCGTGCGCGCACTGTCCGCGAGGTAGCGCACCCCGCGCAGGAGGTCGCCGTTCGAAACCCCGGTCGCGGCCACGATCAGCTCGGTCGGGGCGAGGTCGTCGATCGTGAAGACCTGCTCGATGTCGTCGATGCCCTGCTCGTGGGCGCTGTCGATCTCGCCGCGCGTCGTCGGCCACAGCTGCGCCTGCATCTCGCCGCCGAGGCAGCGCAGTGCAGCGGCTGTCAGGACCGCCTGACGCGTGCCGCCGATCCCGATCGCGAGGTGGTCGTTCGTGCCCCGGATCGCGGCGGAGATCGACGCCGTCACGTCGCCGTCCTGGATCAGCTTGATGCGGGCCCCGGCCGCGCGGATCTCCTCGATCAGGTCGTGGTGGCGTGGCCGATCGAGGACGATCGTGGTCACGTCCCCGACGCGCCGGCCGAAGGCCTCGGCGATCGCCGCGATGTTCTCGCCGACCGGCCGCCGCCGGTCGCTCTTCCCGCGCGCCACGGGCCCGACGGCCATCTTGCGCATGTACATGTCGGGCAGCGTCTGGAACGAGCCCGGCTCGCCCGCCGCGATCATCGCCATCGCGCCGCTGCCGCCGCGCGCGACGATGCCCGCGCCTTCGAGCGGGTCGAGCGCGAGGTCGACCTGCTCGCCGCCCGAGCCGATTCGCTTGCCGGTCGCGAGGCTGTCGTGCTCCGCGGGGCCGATGACGATGTTGCCGTCGATCGGCAGCTGCTCGAGCGCCTCCTGCATCCCCGCGCATGCCGCCTCGTCTGCGCCCGCGTCGTCGGCACGACCAAGCCAGCGCGCGCTGGCGAGCGCGGCCCGCTCGGTCACGCGCGCATAGCTCTCGCAGAGGCAGGGCCTGGCCGAGCCGAGCCCTTGCGTGCTCTCTGCGGGAGCCGCTCGAGCCATCAGATGCGCTGCAGTCTGTCAGCCGCGGTCAGGACGAGCTCCATCACCGCCCGGATGGCCTCCTCGCGCCGGCGGTTGTCGATCACAGGGACGCCCTCCTTCTCGGCCCGCTCGACGATGTAGTCCTGGAG
>JBKPFP010000181.1:0-14786 GCA_046744435.1 Actinomycetota bacterium
GTCGGCGGGTAGAACGCGCCCTTGCCGTTCACCGGCTTGCCTCCGGCCACGACCTCGGCCCCTTCCTCACGCCCCGTCTCGACGAAGCCGTGGACGCGGTCGCGGTGGTCGCTCGAGATCAGGGAGCCGATCTGCGTCTCCGGATCGAGCGGGTCGCCGACCTTGAGCTTCTGCGCGGCCTCCGCGAACTGCGAGACGAAGTCGTCGTAGAGCGAGTGCTCGACGAGGATCCGCGAGCGGGCCTCGCAGCTCTGGCCGGCCGAGTAGTAGATCGACCAAACTGAGCTGGGGATCGCGTCGGCGAGGTTCGCGTCCGCGAAGACGAGGTTCGGGCTCTTGCCGCCGAGCTCGAGCGTCAGCCGCTTGATCCCGTCGGAGGCGAGCCGCATGATCTCGGCTCCGGTCTCCGTCGAGCCGGTGAACGCGACCTTGTCGACGCCGCTGTGGCGGACGAGGTGCGCGCCGACGGTCGTGCCCGGCCCGGGGACGACGTTGAGCGCGCCGGGCGGGAAGCCGACCTCGGCGGCAAGCTCGGCCATACGCAGGGCCGTGAGCGGCGTCGCCGAGTCGGGCTTGAGGACGACGGAGCAGCCCGCAGCCAATGCAGGCGACAGCTTCCAAGTCGTCATCATCAGCGGGTAGTTCCAGGGGACGATCTGGCCCGCGACGCCGACCGGCTCCTTTTGCGAATAGAACAGCAGCGAGCCGCCGATCGGGTTCGAGCGGCCGGCGATTGAGCCGATCGCCGAGGCGTAGAAGCGGAAGTTCTCGACGCCCTGGAAGAACTCGGCCTTGACCGAGGAGATCGCCTTGCCGACGTTGCGCGCCTCGAGCTCGCACAGCTCCTTGCGGTTCGCGAGCAGCGCGTCCGCGAGCGCGTGCAGGAGCCGCGACCGCTCGGGCCCGGGCGTCTTGCCCCAGTCGCCGTCGAGCGCGGTGCGGGCGGCCTCGACTGCGCGGTCGACGTCGGCTTCCGAGGCCGTGGCGACCTTCGCCAGCGGTTCCCCGGTCGCCGGCTCGGTCAGCTCTTTCGTCTCGCCGCCCGTCGCCTCGGTCGGCTCGCCGTTGATGAAGAGCAGGTACTCGCGTTCGGTCGCTACGGCCACGCCCGGACGATAACCGCTACATGAGGTCCGCCGAGGTCAGCTGCTCTGTGAGCAGCCGCTTGAAGCGCTCTGGGTCGCCCCCGACCCAGTCGCGGCAGAGACGGTAGCCGTCGGTGTACGTCGTTCCGTACGCTCGCCACACGGGATCGGTCGCGAAACGCAGGGATTGCTTCGCCCGTTTCTCCGAGGTGAGTGCCCAGCGCTTGAGGTAGGCCTCCGCTTCGCCCACGCTCACTCCGTCGGCGTGCAGCAGGAAGGCGACGTTGCCCGGGACGTCCGTGAGCGGGATTCGCGCCTGCGTCACCGCCCGCGAGACCTCTGGGTCGTAGGCGACGCCGGTCCCGCTCACGTGCGACGCGGTCACCTCGTGTTCCTCGTCTCCGAGCAGGATCTCGGGAGCAAGACTGGCGATTCCTTCCGCGATGAGGGACTGGGGCGTGCCGATCAGGAGGATCGTCTCCTCGAACTGGTCGCGCTCCCGAACGAGGAGCTCCTCCTTCCACGCGCGTTCGGTGTGGTGCCCCGGATACGTCTCGTGCGCGATCAGCTCGGTCAAGAATGTCGGCGTCAGCGAGACGTCGGTGTTGACGGCGACTCGACTGCGGAGCTCCCCCAGGTAGTAGTTGAAAGCTGCCCAGGGCTCGTCGGAGACGTACTCGATGTCGACGGACTCGCCGGCCGGCAACCCGGCGAGGGACTCGGTGCGCGCACGGAAGTCGGACGCAAGCGTCTCGGTTACTCCTGCTAGCGCCTCACCCTGGAGGCCGTCCCCTTCGCGCCAGGCCTGGTAGCGCTCCGCCACCGTCCCCGGCCCCGGCAGAGCCGCGTCCAGCTCCCCGTGCGCGGCCTCGAAGACTTCCTCGGGCACGCGCTGCGGCCGCACGCCGTAGCAGCGCTCGACTTCGTCCTCGTAGGCGATCTCCTCGCCGGCCAGCTTGCGGGCCACAGTCTCCAGCCCGACGACTTGCGCCCGCAGCCAGCGGGCGCGCTGGGGCTCGAGCCCCGCGTCGTCGAGCCACTCGAGCAGCGTGACTGCGTCGGCGACCAGCGCGGACGGATCGCGCGGCTGCTCCGACTCCGCTTCCTCGGCGAGCTCACGAGGGCCGAAGTACGCAACGACGAGGCCGTCGATGTGGCGGCCGAGCCGCAGGCCGAGCGAGAGGTACGACCTGACGACGTCCACGGCTAGCGCTCGAAGAGGGCGGCCTGCCCCTGGCCGACGCCAACGCAAAGGGTCGCCAGCCCGTAGCGCCCGCCGCGCCGGCGGAGCTCGTGCAGCAGCGTCACGACGAGGCGCGCCCCGCTCATCCCGAGCGGGTGGCCGATCGCGATCGCGCCGCCGTTGACGTTCACGCGCTCGGGCTCGAGACCGAGCTCGCGGATGACGACGAGGCTCTGTGAGGCGAAGGCCTCGTTCAGCTCGACGAGGTCGATGTCGCCCGCCTCGACGCCGGCCCGCTCCAGCAGCTTCCGCACCGCCGGCACCGGGCCGATGCCCATCACGCGCGGGTCGACGCCGGCGACCGCGCTTCCGACGAAGGCGCCGAGCGGCTCGACTCCGAGCGCGGCGGCCCGCTCCTCGCTCGCGATCACGAGCGCTGCGGCCCCGTCGTTGATCCCGCTCGAGTTCCCGGCCGTGACCGACCCGTCCTCCCGGAAGGCGGGGGCGAGCTGGGCGAGCCTCTGCGCGCTCGTGTCCGGCCGCGGGTGCTCGTCGCGCTCGACGCCCTCGACGGGGAGCAGCTCGTCGTCGAAGCGCCCGGCCTCGCTCGCCTCGGCCCAGCGGCGCTGGGAGCGGAGGGCGAACTCGTCCTGCTCCTCGCGCGAGACCTCGTAGCGCTCGGCGACGTTCTCGCCGGTCTCGCCCATCGACTCGAGCGGGAACATGCCCGCCATACGCGAGTTTGGGAAGCGCCACCCGAGCGTCGTGTCGTAGACGATCTGGTTCCCGCGCGGGAAGGCCATGTCCGGTTTGGCCATGACGAGCGGCGAGCGGCTCATCGACTCGACCCCGCCGGCGACGAAGAGGTCGCCGTCCCCGGCGGCGACCGCGTGGCTGGCGCCCACGATCGCCGAGAGCCCCGACGCGCAGAGCCGGTTGATGGTGACGCCCGCGACGGTTTCGGGAAGGCCGGCCAGCAGGGCTGCCATCCGCGCCACGTTGCGATTGTCTTCGCCCGCCTGGTTCGCATTGCCGAAGTAGACGTCCTCGATCTCGCCGGCGGGAACACCGGCGCGCTCGACGGCAGCGGCGATCACGGTCGCCGCGAGGTCGTCCGCGCGGACACCGGAAAGGGCGCCGCCGTACCGGCCGACGGGCGTCCGGACTGCTGAGATGACGACGGCTCGGCTCACCGGTGCAACGCTAGCCCACGGCCCGCATCAGCCAGTGGCGGGTCTCCTGCAGGCGGCGGGCCGGGTTCGGAGTCAGCGCCTTCCTCTCTTCCGAGTCGTAGTAAGCCGCGTCTGCCGACTCGAAGTCGCCGTCGTAGGAAAGGATCCAGATGAACAGATCCTCGTCCTCGTGCACCCACGGACCAATCACGTCGAACCCGAACTTCCGACGGAGAGGGAGGACCGCGGCGGCCCACTCCGCAACGAATTCGTCCAGCTCACCGTGCCTGACCGTGTAGAGGCGAAGCTGGTACTGCACTAGCCGACGAACTCGACCCTGACAGGCTCGGAGAACGCGCCGGCCTCCTCGCCGCGGCGCAGGAGCTCGCGCACCGCGCGCCGGCCCTCGTCGCCGTAGTCCTGCGTCAACTCGTTCACGTACATGCCGACGAAGCGGTCGGCGAGGCCCTCGTCGAGGCCGCGTCCGAACTGGAGGGCGTACTCGAGCGCCCGCTCGCGGTTCTCGAGGCCGGCGCGGATCGAGTCGGCTAGCACTGCCGAGAGCTCGCGCAACGTCTCTTCACCCAGGTCACGCCGGGCCACGTTCGCGCCCAGCGGGAGGGGCAGCCCCGTCTCCTCCAGCCACCAGCGCCCGAGGTCGACGACCTTGTGCAGCCCCTCCGCCTCATAGGTCAGCTGCCCCTCGTGGATGAGCAGTCCCGCGGCGCCGCGGCCGGACGAGACCTCGTCGAGGATCTCGTCGAAGGGCACTTCCCGGTAGGCGTACTCGCCGAGGCAGAGCCGCAGCGTGAGGAACGCGGTCGTCAGGCGTCCCGGGACGACGATCTCGAGTCCGCGCAGCTGGTCGAGCGTCAGCGGCTCGCGCGCGACGACGATCGGGCCGTAGCCGGAGCCCATGCTCGCGCCGTGCGGCAGCAGCAGGTAGCGGTCCTGGACGAGCGGATAGGCGTGCAGCGAGATCGCCGTCACCTCGAGCCGGCCCTCGAGCGCCCACTCGTTCAGGGTCTGGATGTCACGCAGCACGTGCTCGAACTCGAAGCCGCGCGGGTCGACCTCGCCCGAGGCGAGGCCCCAGAACATGAACGCGTCGTCGGGGTCAGGGCTGTGACCCAGCCTGATCTTCATCTACCGAAGAACCACCGCTCGAGCGGCCGGAGCAGCTCTGTGCGCGTGAACGGCCGCACATGCTCGGCGCGGCCGTCGGCCTCTAGCACTTGAACGTCGTCCTCGAGGATCTCGTTGGCGTGCTCGAGAGCGTCCTCGAGCTCGAAGCTCTCGAACACGTAGTCGTCCTTGCGCGGCTCGTCGCTCGGGCGATGCTGCGGGTTGACCGCGCGGCCGACGGCCCACACCGCGCCCTGCTTGCGCTCGATCCAGACGACGATGCGCTCGTCCGATCCCGCTTCGTCGACGCCGTGCAGCTCACGCTCCGCAAAGCGCCCGGCGGTGGATCGCTTGCGCATGGGACGAGGATACAATCGCGCGATGGGACGCCTCGGGGACTTCCTGCGGGCCCCGTTCTCGGGCCTCTTCCAGCGCACGACCCACATCGACCGCGTCGCCGCCTACGTGATCCGCGAGCACGAGCGCGGCCGCTCGCTCGCTGAGATCCTCGAAGACCCCTACGTCCGCAACCGCACGACACCGCAGGAACGTGAGCGCCTGCTCGACCGTCCCGAGGTGATCCGCGCGCTCGGCGACGACGTCATCGGCCAGACGCGCGCGGAGAACAACCAGACGACCTAGGAGGGTTTGGCGGAATACCGCTCGTCGTCGGGGTGCGATGCTCGTTCCGAGGCAAGGACGCAGGGAGCGTTCGTAGCCGGAGGCTACGGGCGCGACTGAGGACACAGCATCGGGGCGACTGCGCGGCCCGACGGCTCAGTCTGTTTCCGCCAAACCCTCCTAATAAAGCTCGAGCCCGACTCCGCGCTTGCGCGCCAGCTCGACCACGCGCGCTCCGGCAGCGACGTCCCATGCGGCGAGCCCGTTCGACTTGAAGACGACGACGTCTTCGGCCGAGCCACGGCCTTCGACCTCGCCCGCCACCACCTCCTGCAGCTCGTGCACCTCGAGCCAGTCGAGGACTCCCTGCTCGACCGGCTCGATCAGGTCGCCCGACTCGCGCCGCGCCTGCTCGAGCGAGTCGCAGCAGACGAAGGCCGCGCGCTCGAGGACGACGTTGTCGAGCTCGCGGTGCTGCGGGACGTTGGCGCCCATCGCGCAGACGAGCGCACCCGGCTGGAGCCACTCGCCGCGCAGCACGGGATCGGGCGAGGTCGTCGCCGTGACGACGATGTCCTGGCCGGCCGGGTCCCGATGCGATTCGCCCGCCTCCGCCTTCATCTTCCGGCAGAACCGCTTCAGGCTCTGCTCGGTGCGGCAGTAGACGACCACGCGCTCGATCGTGGGCACCGCCTCGCGGATGCAGGCGACCTGGCTCTCTGCCTGCCACCCGCAGCCGATGACGCCCAGGCTTGCAGCGCCCTCCTTGGCGAGGTGCTTGGCGGCAACGCCGCTTGCGGCTCCGGTCCGCAACTGCCCGAGCTTGTCCGCCTCGATCAGTGCGAGCACCTCGGGACGGTCGACCGCGAACAGGCAGACGACGAAGCGGGTGCCCTTGGCGAACGCTGCGTATGTCTTCACGCCCGCGGCGCCGAGCTCGAGGTCGGCGGCCGCCATCACCGCGAGGCGGCCCTCCTCCAGCCGTAGCCGCTCGCGCGGCATGTTCTCGACTGCGCCGGCGGCCATGCGCCGGAAGGAGCCCTCGACTGCGTCGACCGCGTCGGCCGGCGTCAGCAGGGACTCGACTTCGGCTTCTGTCAGGTAGAGCGGCAAGCCGCAAACCCTACGCCGACGAAGTCCCGGTTCGACTCAGCCGTGAGCGGGAAGATACGCGCTGATACAGCGGTTTCTCATCGCGCTCGCTGCCTCGCTCGTGCTGGCATCCGCAGCCTCTTCGGCCGTGAGGGGCCCACCCGTGCGGCCGGCCAAGGACGCCGACGCTGCCGATCACAAGTATCCGGCCTCGTACCTCGACTGGTGGCGGCTGCACGCGGTCGACCCCCGCACCGGCCGTTACCTGCTGATCCGTATCCAGACGAACAGCGGGCGCTCTCTCTCCGCGGTCGTCTTCGACGGTCATCGCTGTTACGGGGGTGTGCTGCAGGCGGAGGATCCTTGGGGGGCCGCCACGCTCGAGCGGGTGCGCCGCGGCTGGAAGCTCGACCTGAACGGCTCGCCGCCGACCGTCAAGGGATCCCTGCGGCTGACCGGGCGACCCGGGGTGACGGTGGGGCCGTGGCGCCTCGGGCTCCAGGTGACCTATACGAACACGCCGCCGTGGGAGCATGGGTCTCTCACGTGGTCGGCGCTGGTGCCTGCCGGCCGGCTCGACGGGTGGGTCGAGTTCGAGTCCCTCAGGGTGGACATCCGGGGATGGCGCGGCTACCTCGACCACACGTGGGGGCGAATGCACCTGTACTCCACCGCGTATCAGCACTGGGACTTCGCGGTCACCCATCCGCGCCCGGGCGAGAGTTGGATTCTCCATGGGCTCGAGCCAAGGCCCGGCGGCCCGGAACGTCCCAGGACCTGGACGAAGCCGAACGACAGACTCTGGCAGGGAGTCCTCGTTCATGCGACACCGCGCGGCGTGACCACGTGTCGCCCCCGCATCGCACGAAGCGGCTGGTTCACGACCTACAGAATCGGGCTCGGGTCAGGCGGCCCCTACCCGGCGAAGGTGACCGCGACCTGCGGCCGGAAAGCGATCACGATTCGGCGGTGGCACGCCGACTTCAGGTGGAACGACGAATACCGGACGCAGTACTGGATCGGGTCCGGACCTACTCCGAACCGAGCCGGCTTCATCCAGCACATCCTGCCCGAGGACCCGTAGCGCGGGCTACGACTTCGGGATGAAGCTGATACGACCGCCCGACTCGAGGACGGCCCACTGCACCCGGTCGAGGCTCGGGATCTGCTGCAGCCGGGCCTCGGCGGCGATCTCCTCAGGTGTCATCCGTTCCTTGTGCAGATTCTTCTCGATCACTCTTCCGTCCTCGACGAGTATGAGCGGCTCGGGCTCGAAGACCGGCCGGATCCGCGGGAAGCGCCACCCGAGGTACGACACCGCCAGCGTCAGCACGCCGAAGATGCCGACGGCGAGCACGAGCCCGGTGACCGAGAGGTCGTTCTGCGTGACCCCCTGCTGGATGAGATCGCCGATAACGATGAGCAGGATCAGGTCGAACGGCTGCAGAGATGACAGCTCACGCCGCCCGATGAGCCTGGTCAGGATGAAGACGAAGCAGAAGGCGAAGAAGACCCTGGCGACGATGTCCATCTAGGGGTACACCGTCACGGTGCGGTCGGCACGGGCAATGAAGGTGGTGTCGTCGAGCAACTCGACGTCCTGGGAGCGGCGCCCGATGTTCGTCGGGTTGACCTGGAACTGCAGGTAGACGACGAGCTTGTCGTCGCGAGCGAGGTGCCCGAAGTCGAGGGTCAGCTTCCCGCCGCGGCTCGCCTCGCCGACCGGAGAGGGCTCGATCGTGTTGATCTGCATCTGCTCGGTCCAGCCCGAGCCGAGGACGAGCGTCGCCTTGTCGATGTCCCGCTTCGGCTCGACCGTGAGCCTGCCCTGGTAGTAGAGGCCGCCACGCAGCGCCGTCGGAGCGAAGACCTCGAGGTCGGCGGCGTCCGCCGAGACCGTCGTCTCCTTCGGCCGCTGGCCGAAAACGTTGGCGAGGGCGAGCAGGCCGAGCAGGGTGATGACGGTGAACGTCGTCCGGCGGATGACGAGCTCCACTCGCTCGGTGCGGTCGCGGTTCCCCTTCAGCGTCAGGAATTGCGGCAGGTCCGCCACTCAGTGTGATTCGTGTGAGTCGTATCGTTCCCTGCCGTGAAGGCCGTGGTCATGCACGAGACCGGGGGGCCGGAGGTGCTGCGCTACGAGGACGTGCCCGACCCGCAGCCAGGCGAGGACGACGTGCTCGTCCGCATCGAGGCCGCCGGCGTCAACCACTACGACCTCAACCTGCGCGCGGCCATGGCGCGCTCGTTTCCGCTCGTCCCCGGCGGCGACGGCGCCGGCCGACGGGAGGACAACGGCGAACAGGTGCTGCTGACCGGTTCCCGCCTGGGCACCTATGCCGAGCGGGCCGCAGTCACGCCGGGGAGCATGTGGCCGATTCCGGAGGAGCTCGAAGCGTCGGCGGCCGCGGCTCTAGGCGCCCCCTACCAGGCGGCCTGGATGGCGCTCGTGCAGATCGCGGAGCTGCAGGCCGATGAGACGATCCTCGTCCAGTCGGGGTCGAGCGCGACGAGCCTCGCCTGCATCGACCTCGCCAGGAGCATCGGCGCCCGAGTCTTCGCCACGGCGTCGGAGCCCAAGCTCGACCGGCTCCGCGACCTGGGTGTCGAGGCGCTGGGCTACGAAGACGAGCAGCTCGGCGAGCTCGAGGCCGACGTCGTCTACGACCCGGTCGGCGGCGAGACGTTCGAGCGCAGCCTGTCCGCGCTCGCCCGCGGTGGCCGGCTGGTCACACCCGGGGCGCTCGACAGCCCAGACGTCTCGCTGAATCTCTGGACGCTCGTCGGCAAGCGCGCGCGCGTGGCAGGTGTGGCCGGGGAGGCGGCGCCGCGCGAAGCGCTCGAGGGGATCATCTCCCAGGCCGCCAGAGGCGAGCTGCGGCCGGTGATCGACCGTGAGCTCCCATTGGCAGAGGCCGCGGAGGCGCACCGGGCGATCGAGGCCCGCGAGACCTTCGGGAAGGTGATCCTCAAGCCCTAGAAGCGGCGGCTAGACTTGGTGACCTCGCGCCCGTAGCTCAGGGGATAGAGCGCTGCCCTGCGGAGGCAGAGGTCGCATGTTCGAATCATGCCGGGCGCATCGCCGCAAACCCACATCACGCCTGGTTTGCGGCTAGGGCAGGTTGTAAGAGCGCCGACCAACGTGCCCCACTACTGCCCCAAACGTCTACGTCAGGAGGGCAAGGATGGCCGTGTTGATGACCGCGCACATTCCCGGCGGAACGCAGGAGATGATCGACGGGATGGAGCCGTTGCTCGACGAGATCCGCGGGCAGAAGGGCTTCGTCATTCACACCAACGGCGCAGTGCCGGACGGATGGCGCGTCGTCGAGGTATGGGACTCGCAGGCCGACTTCGAGGCATGGTTCGAAGCCAACGTCAAGCCCGCGTTTCCCGAAGGCCGCCCAATGCCCTCGATCAAATTCGATCAACTGAACGAGGTTGTGACCGCGTAACGACCCGGCCAGCCTCGTTCTCGGCTGCCCCTTCGAGCTGCTTTTCGAGCGCGTCGAGTCGTCCGGCGATCCCTGCGTGGGCGCCGCCGATCAGCGTCCCGTAGTGGCGCTCGATCATCGCCACGCTCGTTCCCATCACCTTCGCCAGTTCGAACACCGTCACCCCGGCGGCGAGCGCGTTCGAGGCGAAGGTCGAGCGCAGGTCGTAGATCCTCGCGGGCTTCTCGATCCCAGAGGACTCGACGGCCGGTGCCCACTCGCGACGGCGGAAGTTGTTGAGGTTCAGCGGGCCGCCCCCCGGCGCCGGGAACAGCAGCGGTGTATCGAGCCGGGCGGGTAGCCGGTCGAGCGCACCGAGCGCCCGCCCGGTGAGCGGAGCCTCGCGCCGTGAGCCTGCGGTTTTCGTGCCCCGCACGGTGAGCAGCCGGCTGGTCCGGTCGATATCGCCCCGCTCCAGCAGTGCCCACTCAAGCGGCCTCAGCCCGGTCGCGGCGACGAGCGGCACAAACGGCCCGTACTCCGGGCCTAGCTCGGCTTCGAGCGCGTCAAGCTCGGCGAGCGTATACGCGCGGACGGGCCGTGGCTTCGGCGCGGGGTTGTCGCCTGCAGCAACGGCCGGGTTCGAGCCCATGTAGCCGTAGCGAACGCCGGCCGCGAACGTCTGGCGCAGCGCCCGCATCACGTCGTGGGCGAACCGCTCCGGCAGCGTCGCCCGGAAGTCGGCGAGGTCGCCACCCATCCCCTCAAGCTCGCGCAGGGAAACGTCGCCGTAGGCGTCGAGCGGTCGGGCGAGGCGGTGCCGGAGCGTTCGGATCGTCGCCGCCGAGCGAATCTGCGCATGCCGCGCGAGGTAGATCTCGACCAGTTCCGTGAAGCTCAACGCCGGCGTCGGTACTGGCTCGCCGCGCAGTCGCGGCTCGATCACCTCGCGATAGTGAGCGAAGGCAGCCGAGCGCGTCTCGAAGGCGCCGCCGGTGCGGCGTTCGCCGTCGGCGTCGTAGTAGCGAAGCTGGTAGCGGCCGCTCGCGAGTTTGCGAGCACTTCCGCGTTGGGTCTGTGGCATCTAATCCTCCTCGTCTCTTGCTGCCGAGGGCAGCGGGATTGCTGGCACCGGGAGGATACCTTTGCCATGGCGGCGCCGATCGGGATTGCTGGCGCTTTCTCGTCCCGGCGCCGCTGTCGCCCGTTCGTCGAGCCAGACACCGAGCTCGCGCGCGTCGAAGCGGATCGCGCGACTGGTGAGCCGACGTGCCGGCAAACCGCGGCGTTCGATCCAGCGCAGCACTGTCTCTGGAGAGACCCCGAGGGTCTCGGCTACCTCGCGTGTCGTGAGCAGCCGCTCCGTCACGCCGCGGCCTCGGTCTCGCTCAAGCTGCCGCCTCGTCGTTCGAGCCCCCACGCAGTTCCGAGCCCCCACGCAGTTCGACCCTCGTTGCGACACCGGCATCGACTAACTCCTGGCACTCAGCGACGATCACGACCTCGTTCTGGACGGGATCAGACGGTCTCCCCTCCTCGTCGCAGACGTTTCTATCCGGCACATCCGTCACAACGGCGTAACCATGCGGGTTTGCGGCCCCTTTTCCATCCTTCACATAGCTCTCTGTGTGACGGATGGAACCGGCCGGTTTTCCGCTCAACCATGCGGGTTGTGACGTTGTGACGTTTTCAGACGGCAGATAGCGCGCCCAGGCGTCCTCGAACTGCTCGCGCTTGTAGCCCTTCGCAGTGCTTTCCTTGTCGATGCGGACGGTTCCGGGGCGAATGTCGAAGGCCGCAAGCAGCTTCGCGATCGTGTGTTGGGAGATTGGCTTCCCGAACCACTCCCCCCAGGGCGACTCCTCGATGCCATGCAGCGCTTGCGCGAGCGCCGCCGACGGCAGGCGGTCCCCATGCTCATCGAAGATCGCCCGGGCGTCGGCGAGCAACCGGGTGCCGGTCGAGTGGTCGCCGCTTGCATCGCCTTGACCAGACAGAGTCAGCGCCGCGAGCCGCGCTCGCTCCGGCCAGTCGCCGCCAGCGAGGTCCGCGATCGCGAGCAGCGGTTCCCAGCAGTCGCCGGCGCGATCGCCAAGTCCTCCTGGTCGCTCGGGCCGCGCGTCCGCGAGTCGAGAGACATGGTGCTCTCCAAGCGACTCGAGCGAAACGCCGATCGGCTCGGCGACGCCTTCCGCATCACGCTGGTAGAAGGGCTCGACCGCTTCTGAGGGAGCCTTTCTCTTCAGGCGCACCGCGATCGATCGGCTCGCAACCGTGTCGGGTAGCTTGCCGATTCCGGCGATCGCCTTCGGGCAGAACGTAGAGAGATCGACGTACGAGAGCGCGGCACCCTGGCCGACGCAGATCGACGTTCGACCGCTTCTCCGATGCCCCGAGTTGAGAACGCCGCGTAGCACCTCGGCGTACTCGCGGTCGCCCTTAAACGCAGCGTCGGACTCGTCGAGAAGCAGAGTCGGCTTCTCCTTGTCGATCTTTCGGGCGAGTACGGCTGGTGTCGCCCTCCCGGTAAGCCACGGCCGCGCTACGACGAGCTCCAACGTCTCGAGCAGCCTTGTCTTCCCGGACTCCATCTCTGCCGAAGTGATCGACAGGTACGGCGTCGTTGAGGCCGCGTCGAACGCATGGGTGTGGAACGTCCAGAGCGCGATCGCTGCCGCCTGCGCGTCGCTGACGACGACGTAACGGCGGACAAACCCCATTACGTCTCCGAGCACCGCGGCAACCTCGTCGTCCGTGCACGCTACGCTTCGGATGCCTGGCTGAGCGGTCCCTTCGGGGGCCGTTCGCCTATTCACGGGGCCCGCTCCTCTCGGTGGCGCTCGAGGTAGGCGCGTACGTCCGCGGGCTCGAACCGCGCCCGCTCGCCGACTCGGATCGGTATGAGCTCACCAGCGCGCATCAGCTCGTAAACGCTCCATCGAGACACGCCGAGCAGGCGAGCAACATCTGCGATCGCGAGGAGCTCTTCTAGCCGATCTCCTGCGTAGGGTGGTTCGAGGTGTTGTCTGCTCATGCAAGGAATTGAAGGCCACACGAGAGCGCAAAAATCGATGCATAAGCTCGCTGCCGACTCTCTCTCGAAGAAAGAGCGCCTGACCTACTTCGACCAGGCAGAAGCGTCGATCGTCCCGCTCACGCTCTCGGAGGATCCGGACTTCCAGTCCAAGAGCCGGCAGATCGCCGGCAAGCCTCAACCCGAACGGCGCGCCGCCGCTGAACTGGCGGCGAAGGACTATGTGCCCAACAAGAGCGCAGGCCAGGAGCTCATCGTCGACCTCCTGCTCCTCATGGCGGAGGAACCGTGGCGGGCAAAAGGGATTCCCCCTCGCGTCTTCTTCGCGAACCTGACCGGGACGGCGGTCTGGGTCGACGCGCCGCTGGACGAACTCGACGGGCGGCGTGCTCGAGAACGATGGGCGATGCTCGAGGAGGGTGCCCGGGGCCTTGCCTACTTCGGGGCGGGGAAGTGCATGTATTGCGGCACGCCGTTCGCAAGCGACCGCCATGGCCGCGGAGCCTCTGGGCAGCGCTCACGGCGGACCCATTGCGGCCGATGCTGCCCCGCGAGCATCGTGGCGAGCGAACTGGACGCTAAACGGAAGGCACTTGACGCAGCGACAGGCCGGCGCCGCCGTTACCGAGCCGCTCGCCGCGCGGTCTAGCCCCCGCTCGAAAGCGGCGGCTATGTATCACTTTTCCGGTCCGTAGCCCGCGTACAACAGGGTTGAAATGACCCTTTCTGTCCTAGAGCGGGAGTTGCTGACCATCCCGGAGACAGCTTCCAGGCTTCGCGTCAGCGAGAAGACCGTGCGACGACTCGTCCGCGCCGGGATCCTGCCGGCCGTCCGGGTCAGCGCCGGCGCGATCAGGATCGAGGCCGACGAGCTCGACGACTGGCTCGACGAGCGAAGGACTCACCAGGATGCGGGCGCTTCGTCATCCTCCCGCCCCGCCGACCCCTGCCGCGCACGTCCGAGACCCGGAGGCGTCGGCAGTTCTCATCGACGTGGCAACGATGATCTCCTGGATCGACAGCGGCGACCTGGGCGAGCCACGACAGGCGAATGAGAGACGGCGCGGCGGCAGCAAGCGTATGGGGAGGGAGGTGAGCATGGCACCCAAGCCATTGCTTCGGCCGCCTCTGCCCGTGAAGTGGATTCCTCCACCGCCTCGACGGTGAAGAAGATCCCCAAGCCAAGCAGGTAGCGACCGTGCTGGTTCGCATCTGCAACGGCTGCTCCCGCAGGTTCCAGCTCTCAGAGTTGAAGCGCGGGCGTTGTCCTTCCTGCCTGCGGCAGTACTACCGCGAGCGTGGGACGACCCGGGCCCGAGGTTACACCGGAGCCTGGAAGCGGCTCTCGGCCGCAGTCCTCAACCGAGACAACTACGTCTGTCGCTACTGCGGAGGGCGTGCAACTACGGCCGATCATGTGGTGCCAAAGAGCAAGGGCGGGTCGGATGCGATGAGCAATCTCGTCGCAGCTTGCCGTAGCTGCAACTCGGGGAAGCGCGACCGCTCTCCGCGAGTGTCCAGCGGCGTTAGCGACTTCCGCAGTTTTCAGAGGAAGCTGCGCGATCCCTTTTTTTGAGACAGCACGGCGGCGACCCCGCGCTAGTTTCTCGCGAGAGAAACTCCGAAAACCTTATGGTTAAGCGAAAGAACAGCGCCTCGGCCGAGATCGTGAGCGAAGTGTGTAATACGCTCGAATCTCAGCGAGGCGTCGTTGCGGTGCGGCTGTCTGACTCCGAGCGGGAGCGGATCGCGCGGGCGGCGGAGGCGCGGAACCTCGCCTTCTCGAGCTTCGTGCGTTGGGCCGCGCTGCAAGCAGCCTCCGATCAGCTCCTCCGGCAAAGGTCGACCCCGGAGCCTGACCCTGTTGAGCATGAGCCGGTCGTTATCGGCGATACCGAGGAGCGGGTTCATTACGTCGATGGCGAGCCGGTCTTGCGCTAACGCACGGCCATGCCAGGACGATCGGGCGCGCCTAGCGCACGCTCTGTGCCCGGAGTAGGGTCGCGGCAGAGGCCATCCGCTGAGGGGAGGAGACATGAC
>JBKPFP010000002.1:0-4324 GCA_046744435.1 Actinomycetota bacterium
CTCGCAGGCACACTCGAGCTCGGCTTCGACGTCGGCGTGCTCGGATCGTCACCGATGGGGCAACCGATGTACGAGCGGCTGGGCTTCCGGGAGGTATGCGCGGTGAACGTCTACGAGTGGTCGCCGTTCACGCCGCCAACCACGGAGCCAACGTGAGATCGCCCGAGATCCCGCCCTCGCGCGGGGCCTGGCTCAAAGTACGTCGAGAGAGGCGCGCCGGAGGACGTGACGCACTCCGGCACGCGTCAGGGAAGGAGGCCCCTACTCTCGTCTGTCAGCTGGAAGACAGGTTGTGTCCGAACCTTCCGGCGATCTTGTGTCGAGGTCAGCCTCGCCGTGTCTTGACGCGTCTCTGCGCAGAGCCCTCTCCCGCTCACGCTTGTCGGCTCCGACTGCGATGCGCAGCTTCCCCTCAGTGGACAACTTTCTGCCCTTCTTAGAACCACCTGCCATGTCCCAGATGAGTATGCCGAGCGGGACAAAGCTGGAATGACTCTGGGCCGACCCTCTCCAGAGACGCCATTGCAGGATGGACCTCCGTCATGGTGAGCGCCGACAAGGTTGACGCCCTGCTCCAGAAGAACACGGCTGTCCTAGACCGCATCCGCAGGATCATCGAGCGCGGTCGCGTCATCGAGAAGGGCGGCGGCGCGGTGGAGTCCTGACCCGCCCCTCGGCTGAGCCGACGCGGGCGATGAAGGCAACTCGCGAGGGGCTGTACCCACCAATCGACTCACCAATCACGAGATCTGAGTGAGGCGCGATCGGCGTGAACGGCTCTGTTGAGCCAAGCCCTCTGACGGACTCGAACCGTCGACCCCCTCCTTACCATGGAGGATTCGCGTCGTTGGAGAGGGACGGAGGGACAGCGCTTGCTGACGCCTTTTCCCTGCAGCTAAGGCGTTTCGTGTGCCTGCAGCACCCCTCCCTCGAAGAGCCCTGAGTCTCCCTGAGCAAGCTCGAACCTGTCCCCAAAACCTGTCCCCAGATCAGTCGCGCCAAGCAGCCAAGGCTCGCCGTTGAGCCGAAGCTGACTGGGGCGACGTCAGCGCATCGCGTGCGAACGACTCGCGGCCCGCTCGTTGACCTAGCATCGCCGCCAGCGTGGGTGCCGAGCGATCATCTCGGACTGACGCGGAGGAAGTTCCGCACCGCCCGATTGAGTAGTCGTCAGCGACCCAAAGCGCCAGCATCGCCGCGCGGCGCATGTCCCCGTCCCGACGGCTGAGCCGATAGGCGCGCTCGCGTGTCTCCAGGCAGACGGGCACGTCCTCGACCCACCACGCAGCCCAGCTCAGCCCCTCGAGCGCGTCGACGGTCTCACGCGTCTCGAGCTCACGTTCGAAGATCGCCCGCGCCTCGGCCCACGCCCCGCGTGCGAGGGCCGCGTTCCCCTCGCGGAGCCGCTCGTCCGAGGACAGGATCTCAGCGATGCGCGAACAGTAACCGCGGTCACGGCCGGGGGCGCGCTGGTCGCTTGGCAGAGTCTCCGCCCGCCACCGACCGTTCCGTCCGCACTGCACTTCCCTGTCCCCGAAACCGCCCGCTAGGCTCCATAAACGCTCCACCTTTTCGGAGCGTAGACCCGGCCAGATCGAAGCGAGGCGCCCGTTTTCGCCTCGGGGGACCGTCGCGAGGCTCGTACAATCGGCCGAGGAGTAACAGGGTGGGCGAACCCAGTCTCGTTGGTCGGGCCGACGAGCTCTCGCAGATCGGCGAGTTGCTCGAGGGACGCGATCATCTTCCCGCCGTCGGTGTTGTTGTCGGGGACGCCGGAATCGGGAAGACGACGCTGTGGCTTGCGGCGCTCGCCGGTGCCGCCGCGCGGGGATTCCGGGTTCTCGCGAGTCGGCCGTCGGAGGTCGAGACGGGGTACTCGTTTTCCGGCTTGACGGACCTTGTCGGCGACGTCGGCGATGAGATGTCTCCTTCGCTTCCGCCACCGCAGCAGAGGGCGCTCGATGCGGCTCTCCTTCGGCGGGACGATGAACGATCTCCGGTGGAGGAGCGTGTTGTGGCGGCCGCCCTTCTGGGCACGTTGCGTTCGCTTGCGGAGCGTGGCCGGGTGGTCGTTGCGGTCGACGACGTGCAGTGGCTCGACCGAGCCTCGCTCGGAGTCCTTCGCTTCGCGCTCGCACGGCTTCGCGACGAGCCGGTGGCCGCGCTGCTGACGGCCCGTGGCGAGGTACCTGACTGGGTTCGGCAGACGATGCCGGACCAGCGTGTGCGCGCGATCGAGCTTCGCCCGCTTAGCGTCGGAGCGCTGCATGAGTTGCTCCGCGCTCGACTCGGGACGTCGTTCACGCGGCCGATCCTGCTTCGGCTCTGGGAGACATCGGGCGGAAATCCGCTCTTCGCGCTCGAGCTTGCGCGCGCGCTCGAGCGCCGAGGAGGCCGCATCGAGCCGGGTCGCGAGCTGCCGATCCCGAGCACGCTTGAAGCGCTCATCGGGGAGCGTTTGGAGATGCTCACGCCGGAGGCCGAGGAGGTTTGCCGGGTGGTCGCGGCGCTGGCCGAGCCCGGTGCTGACCTCGTCGAAGCGTCGGTCGAGCGAGGCGCCGCAGGCGTCGAGGACGCACTCCGGGCGCAAGTCCTCGAGGTGGAGGGCGAGAGAATCCGCTTCACCCATCCGCTGTTCGCGTCGGCGATCGCGGGGCGGATCTCAGCCGAGAGGAGGCGAACGCTGCACGGGCGTCTGGCAGCGCTCGTCGTCGACCCGGAGGAACGCGCTCGCCACCTCGCGCTGGCGGCATCCGAGCCGGACGCACGGGTCGCGGACGCGCTCGACGCGGCTGTGCGGCGGGCGCGCGCACGCGGTGCAGCGTCCGCGGCCGCCGAGCTCGCCGAGCAGGCACTCCGCTTGACGCCCCCGGCGGAGACCGAGGAGATCCGCCGGCGAGCGCTCCTCGCGGGCGAGCTCCTCTTCGAGGGCGGCGATGCCGCGCGTGCGGCGGCCATCCTCGAGAAGGCCCTCGACGACGCTCCTACAGGGCAGCCCCGAGCGACCGTCCTCCGCCGGCTCGCCGCGGTACAGGCGGAGGCGGCGGGCCCGAGAGAGGCCGCGGCGCTCTACCGCGCGGCCCTCGACGAAGTGGGCACCGACGCCCGCCTCGAGGCGGAGATCCATCTCGAGCTCGCGGACGTGCTCCGTTTCGCGACCGGCCTGCGTTCGTCGGAGCCGCACGCCGCCGAGGCCGTTGGCGCCGCCGAGCGATCAGGCGACGGCGAGGTGCTGTGCAGAGCGCTCGCGGTCTTCGGCCTCGTCCGTTTCAAGCTCGGACACGGCATCAACGAGAACGTGATGGGGCGGGCGGTGACGCTCGAGGACGAGCTCGGCCTGCCGCTGCGCTTCTCGGGCGCGAAGGGCTCGCTCTGCGACCAGCGGTTCTGGTCGCACGACCTCGATGCTGCCCGGTCGCTTGCCGAAGAGCTCCGCGATTCCGAGCATCGGCGTGAGGGGTACGCCGATTCCGAGGGGCTGTGGTACCTCGCGCTGATCGAGTGGCGCGCCGGGAACTGGGCGCTCGCAGCCGAGCTCGCCGAGGAGGTGCGCGCGATCGAGGAGCAGCTCGGCCGCGGCGGACTCTCGCCGGTCAGGCAGTGGCCGAGCGCGCTGATCGCAGCCCACCGAGGCTTCGTCGACGAGGCGCGAGCGCTTGCCAACCGGGCGCTCGAGCGGGCGGACACGGAGGGGATCGGGACGGCGCAAGCGGGACATCGATGGGTGCTCGGGTTCGTCGACCTTTCGCTCGGAGACGCACAGGCCGCGTTGCCGCGGCTGCGCGCGGCGCACGAGCTCCGCGAAGCTGTCGGGCACGGCGAGCCGGGTCAGATGTGGGAGCTGCCCGACCTGCTCGATGCGCTCGTCACGGTCGGCAGGCTGGACGAGGTGGAGACGCTGGTCGCTCGCTGGGAGCAGCAGGGACGGAGGCTCGACCGTGCCTGGGCGCTCGCGATCTCGGCGCGGACGCGGGCGCTCGTCAGCGCTGCCCGAGGGGATCGCGACGGCGCCTTGGCCGCGTTCGAGGACGCGCTCGCCGAGCATGCGAGAACGCAGGATCCCTTCCAGCACGCCCGCACCTTGCTCGCTCTTGGCGCTGTGCGCCGGCGTGCAAAGCAGCGCGCCTCCGCCCGAGAGACGCTCGAACACGCGCTGGCGCTCTTCGAGACGGTCGGCGCGCCGCTGTGGACGGAGAAGGCGCGTGCCGAGCTCGGCCGCATCGGCGGCCGGGCGCCCAGCCGCGACGCGCTGACCCCGAGCGAGGAGCGGATCGCCGCTCTGGTCGCGGAGGGCCGGACGAACCGTGAGGTCGCGGCTGCGCTC
>JBKPFP010000076.1:0-2545 GCA_046744435.1 Actinomycetota bacterium
CGGTAGGCGAGTCGCGAGAGCCGGGCCATCTGCTCGGCGAGGAGCTCCGGATCGCCGACCTCGAGGCCGTCCGAGCAGAGCACAACGACGGCCCCGCGAACAAGGCCGCGGTGCCCGTACTCGTCGAGGAGCGCCTTCAGCGACTCGCCGATCCGTGTGCCGCCGTTCCAGTCGACGACGTCCTCCGCCGCGCGCTCGAGCGCTTCGTCCGGGCGGGAGACCGCGAGCGCCCGCGTCACGCGCGTCAGGCGCGTGCCGAAGCAGAAGGCCTCCCAGCGCGGGTCGGCGCGCATCGCCGCATGCGCGAAGACCAGGAGCGCGCGCGAGTAGTCCGCCATCGAGCCGGAGACGTCCAGCAGGAGGACGAGCCGCCGCTTGCGACGGCGCCGCGTCCGGAAGCTGCGCTCGAGCGGCTCGCCGCCGGTGCGGAAGGAGCGGCGAAGCGTGCGGCGCAGGTCGGGCAGCCCGGCGCGCGCAGGAGCGAGGCGACGCGAGCGCCGCGTCGGCACGGTGAGCCGGAGCTGCTCCATCATCGCCCCGAGCTGCGCGAGCTCATCGGCCGAGCAGCGCGCGAAGCTCTTGCGCCTGAGCAGCTCGACCGGGCTCGCGAGCGCAACCTCTTCCTCCGCGACGATGACGCGGACCGGGCGCTCCGGCGGAGTCTCGCTCGACCGGCTGCCGAAAAAGGCCCGGAACACGCGGTCGTACAGGGGAATCTGCTCCCGGCGGGCAACGAGCGTCGCGCGGCCCGCCCAGTAGAGGTCGCCCGGCGAGAGGAGCGCCGCCGCGCAGCAGAACGAGGCGACCCGCCCCGTGCCCACCGGCAGGCCCTCTGCGCGCAGCGCCCTGCCGAAGGCGGTCAGCTCTGCGACCGCGTCACTCACGGAGCAGCGTCGGCAGAGCCGGCTCGACCCGCCGCAGGTCCTCGCGGTTCTTCACGGCCCAGCCCAGCGTCTCGCGGGCCGCCTGCCCGTCCACCGACTCCGCGCCGAGGTGGGCTAGCGCCAGCGCCCAGTCGATCGCCTCGGCCGCGCCCGGGCGCTTGACGAGATCGAGCTTCCGCAGCGCCGCCACCGCGGTAGCCACCGAGCGAGCGAGGGGCTCGGAGACGTCCGGCGCACGGAGACGGATGATCTGCACCTCCCGCTCGAGGTCCGGGAAGTCGATCCAGTGGTAGAGGCAGCGGCGCTTGAGCGCGTCGTGCAGCTCGCGCGTGCGGTTCGACGTGATGACGACCGCGGGCGGCTCGGAAGCCGCGATCGTCCCGAGCTCGGGCACCGTGACGGCGAAGTCGGAGAGCACCTCGAGCAGGAAGGCCTCGAACTCGTCGTCTGCGCGGTCGAGCTCGTCGATCAGGAGCGCCGCGGCTGCACCGGACCGGATCGCCTTGAGGAGCGGACGCTCGACGAGAAACTCGGCGCCGTAGAGCTCGGCCACCCTCTGCTCGGGGTCGACCTCCCCCGCCTGGAGCGCCCGTGCGTAGAGCAGCTGCCGGGCGTAGTTCCACTCGTACAGCGCCTGCGACGCGTCGATGCCCTCGTAGCACTGAAGCCGGATCAGCTCGGCCGGGAGGATCCTGGCGAGGGTCTTGCCGACCTCCGTCTTGCCGACCCCCGCCTCGCCTTCCAGGAGCAGGGGCCGCTTCATCGCGAGCGCGAGGAAGACCGCCGTCGCGAGCCCGCGGTCCGGCAGGTAGGACTCTCGCGCGAGCGCGCGCTCGACGTCCTCGACCGAACCGAACGGCATGCCGAGATCGTATGGGAGAACGAAATGGAAATTTCCGCGGGCTGAACGTAGGGTCTCGCTAACGGAGAGAGTCGGGGTCGAGGAAGGAGGCGCCTGTGTACCCTCCGCGGTTCGAGTACTTCGCGCCCAGCACGCTGGACGAGGCGGTGTCGATTCTCGACCGGTACGGCGACGAGGCGAAGGTCCTGGCCGGCGGCCAGAGCCTCATCCCCCTGATGAAGCTTCGCTTTGCCGCGCCACGAGCGGTCGTCGACGTCAATCGCCTGCCGGACCTGGACTTCCTGTACGACGAGGGAGGCTACCTGCGGATCGGCCCGCTCGTCCGGCACAAGACCTGCGAGCGGTCGACGCTGTTGCGCGACCGCTACCCGACCCTGGGCGACGCTGCGCCGCAGATCTCGGACCCGATCGTGCGCAACCTGGGCACGGTCGCGGGCTCGCTCGCGCACGCGGACCCGCAAGGGGACTGGGGCTCGGCCCTGCTCGCGATGGGAGCGGAGGTCGAGGCGCGGAGTCACGAGGGGAGCCGGACGATTCCCCTCACGGAGTTCTTCCAGGGCCCGTTCACGACGGCGCTCGAGCCGAACGAGATCATCACCGAGGTGCGCGTCCCCGATCCGGGCCCGCGGTCGGGCGGCACTTACCTGAAGCTGGAGCGCAAGGTCGGCGACTTCGCCACCGTCGCCGTCGCGGTCCACGACTCGTTCGGGAACGGAACGGTCGACCGGGCGGGGATCGCGCTCACCGCGGTGGCACCGCACAACGTCAGGGCGTCTGCGGCCGAGGAGGCGCTCGCCGG
>JBKPFP010000244.1:0-4514 GCA_046744435.1 Actinomycetota bacterium
TGGTTCGCGCGTCGGGCGGAGGTCACCTAGGTGCTCTCGCGTACGCGGAATGACCTCGTTTGCTGGCTCGTCGTCGGGCCGTTCGCGATCGTCCTCGCCTTCCCCTTCTACTGGATGCTGATGACCTCGTTCAAGACGAACGGCGACCTCTACAACATCCAGCACAACCCATTCGTCTTCCACGGGGTCGAGGCATCGGCGGCCGAGCGCCAGCCGTTCAAGGGGGAAGGCTGGCTGCCGCTCGGGATCGAGAACATCACGACCTCGAACTACGGCTTCGTCTTCCAGGACACGAAGTACACCGACTGGATCGTGAACACGGCGATCGTCGGCGGCGTCGTCGTGCTGATCACGCTCGCCCTGGCCTTGCCCGCGGGCTATGCGCTCGCGCGGCTCTCTGGCGGCTGGGGCCAGAGCGCGGGCATCGGCATCTTCCTCACTTACCTCGTCCCGCCGACGCTGCTCTTCCTGCCGCTCTCGCGCGTGATCGCGGAGTTCGGGCTCCAGGATCGCCTCTGGTCGCTGGTCCTCGTCTATCCCTCCTTCACGGTGCCGTTCTCGACGTGGCTGCTGATGGGGTTCTTCAAGACGATCCCGCCCGAGCTCGAGGACGCTGCGCTCGTCGACGGCGCGTCGCGGCTGAAGGCGCTCGTGCGCGTCGTCTTCCCGATCTCGCTGCCGGGGATCCTGACCGTCGTCATCTTTTCGTTCTCCCTCTGTGCGAACGAGTTCATCTACGCGGTCACGTTTATCTCCGTCTCGGATGCACGCACGATCTCGTCCGGCGTCCCGCTCGAGCTGATCCGTGGCGACGTCTACTTCTGGCAGTCGCTGATGGCGGCGACGCTGATCCCGAGCATCCCGCTCGCGCTGCTCTACAACCTGTTCCTCGACCGCTTCATCGCCGGCTTCACCGGGGGTGCTTTTCGATAGTCCAAACGGTATCCTCGCGTCCCAGAGCCTAGAAAGGAGGCCGAAATTGGCGGAGGACGAGCACGAGCGACGTGAATGGCTGAACAGGCGCGAGCTCTTAAAGCGCGCCGGCCTCGGAACTGCGGTCGTCCTCTATAGCGGCGGCGCGCCGAAGACCGCAGTCGCGGGGGCCCCGAAGCACGTGGGGCGGGAGCTGCAGAACACGCTCCGCATCATTCAGTGGGTGCACTTCGTGCCCGCGTACGACAACTGGTTCGACAAGACGTACATCAAGGTCTGGGGTCGCAGGAACGACTGCGAGGTCAAGGTCGATCACATCAACCTGACCGACCTCCCGTCCCGGGCGGCATCAGAGGTCGCGTCGCGCTCCGGCCACGACCTCTTCCAGCACCTTTCGCCGCCGGCCGCGTTCGAGGACCAGGTCATCAACCTCAAGGACATCGTCCAAGAGGCGACGAAGAAGCTCGGGCCGATGAAAGGCGTTTCACGCCGCTCGGCCTACAATCCGAAGACGAAGAAGTGGTTCGGATGGCCTGACAACTACGTGCCGGATCCGATCCACTACCGAGTCGACTGGTGGGGCGAGGCCGGAGTCAGGCCGACGACGTGGGAGAACGTGCGGCGGGGCGCGGCGAAGCTGAAGGCCGACGGCCATCCGATCGGGATCGGCATGAACAGCGAGCTCGACTCGAACATGGCGCTGATCTCGCTCATGCAGTGTTGGGGGGCGTACATCCAGAACGCCCACGCGCAGGTGACGCTGAACTCGAAGGCGACGCGGGACGCGGTCAACTTCATGGCCGACCTCTACCGGCGGGGGATGACCTCAGACGTGTTCTCCTGGATGCCCGCGTCCAACAACAACGCGTTCCTGGCGGGCCGTATCTCGTTGGCGTTCAACGCGATCTCCATCCTCCGAACGGCCGAGGGGCAGAACCCCTCGCTGGCGCGGAACACTGCGATCCTGCCGGTGCCGAAGGGCCCGAAGCAGGCTCTCGGCCTCGAGCACGTGATGGGCGTCTACACGATCTGGAAGTTCGCCCAGCAGAAACGGCTGGCGAAGAAGTTCATCCTCGACATGATGGTGCCCACCTACAACGGGCACTTTCTGAACTCGAAGTTCTACAACTTCCCCGGCTGGCCCGGAGCCGTGAAGAACATCAGGCGCAAGTTGGCCGCCGACCCCAGCGGGAAGTACGTCGTCCTCGACAGGATCTCGCGGACAGCGACTGCGAACGTCGGGTATCCGGGATTCTCGAATGCTGCGATCGACGAAATCTTCACCAAGGGCTTCATCCCGCAGATGTTCGCGGAGGTTGCCCAGGGCAAGAAGTCGACGGCGGACTCGGTCCGCGACACGACGCGGGAGGTGCAGGCCATCTTCCGCAAGTGGCGGAACCGGGGCAAGATCTAATCCGGTTCCTCAGCGGTCTCTCACGGGCCCCGGTCGATCCGGGGCCCGTGACCGTTCAGGCTTCACCGCTGACGTGTCTTTGTTCCTGGCCGCGGCGGCCTAGCCGCGCTCTTCGTCGAGGCCGGCGAGCACCTTCCTGAGCAGCTTGTTGAGCTGCGCGAGCTCCCGGTCGTCCAGTGCGGAGGCGAGCCGTGCCTCCTTCGACGCCTGGGCGCCGATCCAGTCGGCCCAGAGCCTGTGCCCCTTGTCCGTCAACTCGACCTGCAGCGCCCGGCGATCCTCTCGATCGGGAAGTCGGCGCACGAGCCCGGCCTTCTCCAGCTGGTCGAGCCGGTTCGTCATCGCGCCGCTCGTCACCCCTGCCCGCTTTGCGAGCCGGCCCGGTGAGCTGCGGTGTGGCGGCTCGTCCAAGGCGAGGTCCCGCAGCACATGCCACTCCCCGTGACTGAGCTCGTACTCCGCGAGGGTCTCGTCCATCTGACGGCTGATGAGCTTGTGGATCCACTGGATCCTCTGCACCGCCTCCTCGATGTCGAGGTCGACGCCGGGCAGCTTCGACGCCCACTCTTCGATCAACTCGTCGACGCGGTCCGCTGCAATTTTCTTGGTGGCCATTGTGGCAAGTGTTATCGAAATGTGTATTTGCGTCAATTTAGTGACCGCTTATACTCTTCACGCCAAGTAGTTCGAGATCAAAGAAATCGAACTGAGAGGGGGAGGGAATGGCAACTGCTACTGAGAAGGCCTACCGTGTCGTCACGCTCGACGCTATGGAGGCCGGAGACGAGCTCACCGGCCGAGACGAGGGGCGCGTACGCTTCGGGGTCCGGCAGTACCTCGACATCACGGCGTTCGGCGTGAACGCGTTCCGGGCGACCGCCGAGGGCGGGCAGGTGATCAACGAGCATGACGAGACGGGCGGCCTCGGCTCGTCGGGCCAGCAGGAGCTCTACGTCGTCCTGGACGGCGCTGCCACCTTCTCGATCGACGGTGAGCGCGTGGAGGCGCCGGCCGGCTCCTTCGTCTTCGTGGGCGATCCCACCGCGAAGCGGGGTGCCGTCGCCACCGAAGCGGGAACGACGGTGCTCGCGATCGGCAGCAGTCCCGGAGAGGGCTACCGTGTGAGGCCGCCGGAGGCACAGAAGTCGCTCGACGCCTACAACGCCGGCGACTTCGAGAAGGCGCTCGAGCTCGTCCAGCAGGTCCTGGCCCGAGAGCCGGACGACGTATTGTCGCTCTTCAACGCGGCGTGCTTCGAGGCTCGCCTCGGACGGACCGACGACGCGCTCGAGCATCTGCGACAGGCAATCGAGGCCGACGAGCGGGCGATCGAGCAGGCCCGCGGCGACGAAGACTTCGACTCCATCCGCGACGATCCGCGCTTCAAGAAGCTCGTTCCGTAAGGGGGACTGGGAGCCGGGGGCGCCCTCGCGCCCCCGGCTGTTCCGCTCCAGGCAGATGCCATGGCCCTCGGCTAACCTAGGCACTCTGCCGACGTAGCTCAGCTGGTAGAGCACTTCACTCGTAATGAAGGGGTCCCCGGTTCGAGTCCGGGCGTCGGCTTGAATCTACGAGACGGATTGCGGCAAAGAGAGAGGCCCCTTCCGGGGCTCGCATCGTGTGTGGGCCGGTATTGGGCCGGTCTGCGCGTCAGAGCCGCGCTACTCGCGCTCAGCCCCAGGCGGCAGCTCGACCTTCGGCCCTCCTCCTTCGGCGTGAGGACGTCCTTGATCTTCTCTGCCGTCCCAGCCGGCGCTCTCGGCGAGCTCGGCGAGCTCGACGAGGAACCGCGGATCGCCGCACTCGCCTCCGGTCGGCAATGACAGCCCGTACTCCACGGCCCGCTCATGCTGCAGCGTAGGCTAGGCGGGAGGCGTCACGCACGAGGCGGCTGATAGAGGCCAATCACGTTTCCCGCAGGGTCGCGAAATCTCGCCGTGATCTCGGGCGCGTCCGTCCCCGCCTCCACGATCTCTCCTCCGTTGGCGACGACCGCGTCGGCGGTGGCGCCGACGTCGTCGACCATGATGTAGGGCAAGAGGCCCGGCTCCGAGGCAGCGAGCCGTCCGAGGACCCACGCGCCGCTAACCTCGGCGGTCGTATCGTCGAAGGCGACCCGGCCGTCCCCGCGTTGCCTGATCCGTCAACCGAAGACCTGCTCGTAGAA
>JBKPFP010000241.1:0-1943 GCA_046744435.1 Actinomycetota bacterium
CGCGATCAAGTTCGCGCGCTCGTTCACGAAGCGGCCCGCCGTGATCGCCTTCGAGGGCGCCTTCCACGGGCGGACGCTGCTCGCGATGACGATGACCTCGAAGACGCACCCGTACAAGGCGGGCCTCGGCCCGTTCGCGCCCGAGGTCTACCGCGTGCCCTTCCCGCACTCGTACCGCGGTCCGAGCACGGACGAGGCGCTCGCCGCGCTCGAGCGTGCCTTCCTCACCCAGGTCGCCCCCGAGAGCGTGGCCGCGATCGTGATGGAGCCGGTCCTCGGCGAGGGCGGCTTCGTGGCGGCGCCGACCGAGTTCGTCCAGGGTGTCCGCCGGCTCTGCGACGAGCACGGGATCGTGTTCGTCGTCGACGAGGTGCAGACCGGCTACGGGCGCACCGGGAAGATGTGGGCGATCGAGCACCACGGCGTCGAGCCCGACCTGCTGGTGGTCGCGAAGTCGATCGCCGCCGGGCTGCCGCTGTCGGCGGTGCTCGGCAGGGCCGAGATCATGGACGCCCCGCCCGACTCGGCGATCGGCGGGACGTACGTCGGCAACCCGGTCGCGCAGGCGGCCGCCCTGGCCGTCCTCGACGTGTTCGAGGAGGAGAACCTCGTCGCCCGGGCGGGTGAGCTCGGCGAGACGATCCGCGGGCGCATGGAGGCCTGGCGCGACCGTTTCGACGCCGTCGGCGACGTCCGCGGCCTCGGCGCGATGCTCGCGATCGAGCTCGTGCGCGACCGCGAGACGAAGGAGCCGGACGCGGACTCGGCGACCGCGGTCGTGGAAGCTGCCGCACAGCGCGGCGTGCTGCTGCTCAAGTCGGGCATCTACGGGAACTGCATCCGTGTCCTGACGCCGCTCGTGATCTCCGATGCCGAGCTCGACGAGGCGCTCGGCGCGTGGGAGCAGGCCCTCGAGTCCGTTCTGACCGGGTAACCATCGGTTTCGGGAAAACTCTCACCCTTGTGGTGGGTGAGCTGATCGCCGGTCGGTACGAGCTGCAGGAGCTCGTCGGCACAGGGGGCATGTCGAGTGTCTTCCGCGCGCACGACCGCCTGCTCGAGCGCACGGTCGCGCTCAAGATCCTGCACGAGCAGTTCACCCAGGACGAGGACTACGTCGAGCGCTTTCGCCGCGAGGCGCGCTCGGTCGCCCAGCTCGCTCATCCGAACATCGTCACCGTCATCGACCGCGGCGAGCAGGACGGCCGCCAGTTCATCGTCTTCGAGTACGTCGACGGCGCCAACCTGAAGGAGGTCGTGCGCGACGGGGCGCTCCCGATCGACGACGTGCTCGACCTCGCGATCCAGGTCGGCCGTGCGCTCGCGTTCGCGCACAACCGGGGGCTCGTGCACCGGGACGTGAAGCCGCAGAACGTGCTGTTGAACGACGAGCAGCAGGCGAAGGTGACCGACTTCGGCATCGCGCGCTCGCTCGACGTCAAGGGCGTGACACAGACCGGCACCGTGCTCGGCACGAGCGACTACATCGCGCCCGAGCAGGCCCGCGGCGAGCAGGTCGACCCGAAGACGGACATGTACTCGCTCGGCGCCGTCCTCTACGAGCTCCTTACCGGCGAGGTCCCGTACCCGGGAGACAACTTCGTGGCGATCGCGATGCGCCACGTGTACGACCCGGTGCCGAGCGTGCTCGACCGGCGGCCCGACTGCCCGCTCCGTCTCGACGGCGCCGTCCGCAGGGCGATGGCCAAGGATCCGGACGACCGGTTCGAGTCGATGGAAGCGTTCCTGGCCGAGCTCGAGGCGTGCCGGGCAGGGGTCTGGGACGGCGGCGACGAGGGGGCGACGTTCATCCTCCCCGGCCCGGCGGCGCGGCCGGTGCGGCGACTCAGGCGCCGCGGCCGCGACCGCGTGGGACTGGCTCCGAAGCTGCTCAGCCTCGCCGCACTCGTCCTGATCGCCGTCGCCGTGGGCATCCTCCTGTT
>JBKPFP010000457.1:0-20253 GCA_046744435.1 Actinomycetota bacterium
TCGTCGCTCACGGCGCGAACACAGCCGGTTCGGCGCGTGTCGTGTCGTTCGCGATGAACCCGCTCTATCGCGCGGATCCCGAACGCGAGTGGCCGATGCTCGCATCGGCGACCTACTGGGTCGACAACTAGCGGCTCAGCCCACGAGGGGCGGGCTTCTGCCCGCCCCTCGTCGCGCGTTGACACGTCCCTAAAGGAGTAGTAGCTTCGGAGCAGTAGTAGCTCCGAGATGAGGGGCTGGCAACAAGTGGGCGACCGTGGCCGGGAACCCTAAGTTGCTGCGGCGTAGAGGTCGGCGCCGGAATTGGCGCCGACTTGTCCTTCTGTGTGCCCTGATCGGCATGCTGCTGGTCGCTCCAGGGGCTTCGGGCCTTCCGGCTGCCGTGAACGTCAATGTGACGATTACGGGGACGCTTGGGTCGAACGGGTGGTATCGAAGCAACGTAACGGTCTCCTGGGAGACCACAGGCGAGACGGGAGACGACGGTTGCCAGACGCAGACGCTGCTTGTTGATACGCCCGGCACCAAAATCACGTGCAGGGCGTGGAACGACACGCCGCCCGGTCCGCCCATAGAGGAGGAGGTCGCCAAGAGTGTCACGATCAAGCTAGACAAGACCGCCCCCGCGATTTCGGCCGCTGCCGATCGCCCGCCAGATGCCAACGGCTGGTACAACCGCGGCCTTGCCGTTTCGTTCTCCGGGACGGATGCAACCTCCGGACTTGCAGGCTGCTCGTCGGCAGGCTACGGGGGCCCCGACAATGCGGCCGCCGCCGTCGCGGGCTCCTGCACGGACAACGCTGGCAACGTCGCCGGGGCTTGGTTCTCGTTCAAGTACGACGCGACCCCTCCCAACCTGTTCGCCGTGACCGCGAAGCGCGGGAACCGCAGCTGCGAGCTCACCTGGCGGAAGTCGACCGACACGCAGGTTGTCGAGGTCCTGCGGGCGCCGGGCCGAAACGGCGAGGGCGAGTCAGTCGTCTACCGCGGCCCCGCGGCAGGCTACCGCGACAGAGGCCTGCTGGTCGGCCGCAAGTACGAATACCGAGTCGCAGGCATCGACGAGGCCGCAAACCGAACGGAACGCAAGATCGACTTCGTCGCCACCGGCGCGCTCCTGAGCCCGGCGCTCGCCGAGCGCGTGACCTCCCCGCCCAACCTCGCCTGGATTCGGGTCAAGGGCGCGAGCTACTACAACCTCCAGCTGGTACGCGGCCGCAAGGTGCTCAGCGCCTGGCCACTGCGTACGAATTTCCGACTGCGGCGAACGTGGACCTACAAGGGGCGTCGCTACCGGCTCCGTCCCGGCGTGTATCGCTGGTACGTCTGGCCGGGATTCGGTCGGATCTCCGCCGCTCGTTACGGTCGGCTGCTCGGCAGCAGCACGTTCGTCGTGACCAGATAGGGGCAACGAACTGCGCCGGCACGCCGCCGTCCTGCTTCTCGGACTCGGCGCGCTGCTGGTCACCCCCGGCGCCGCGGGAGAACCGGATGTGCCCGGGGACCCCACGCCGCCCGTCGTGACGCCGGTGATCACCGGGACGCTGGGCGACGCAGCGTGGTACACGAGCAACGTCACTGTCAACTGGTCGATCCTCGATCCAGAATCGATCATCCTCTCGACCACCGGTTGCAACACGGTCACGTTCACGACCAACACGACCGGTACCCAGCTCACCTGCTCGGCCGAAAGCGACGGCGGCACCACGACGGTCTCGAAGTTGTTCAAAGTGGACAAGACCGCGCCGTCCACGAGTGCTACGCCGTCACGCGCCCCCGATACGAACGGCTGGTACAACCACGACCTCACCGTCGCCTTCAACGGCGCCGACTCGACATCGGGCTTGCATTCGTGCACCGCACCGAAGGCCTACGGAGGGCCGGACACCACTTCCACGACGGTAAGCGGAACCTGCCGGGATATTGCGGGCAACGTCGCCCCAGCAGCGCTCCCGCTCCAGTACGACGAGACCTCACCGCAGGCTAGCCCTGCGGCCCGACCACCGGACAGGAACGGCTGGTTCAACCACGCGGTCACGGTCACCTTCCAGGGCGCTGACGCCACGTCCGGCATCCAGAGCTGCACGCAGGTGACGTACGACGGGCCGGACGATCCATCCGTCGCGCTCAGCGGGACATGCGTCGACCACGCCGGCAACCAGAGCAGCTCGAGCGTCTTCACGCTCAAGTACGACGAGACGGTTCCCTTGAACGGCGGCGGCAGTCCATCACGCGGGGCCGACACAAACGGCTGGTACAACCAAGCCTTCACGATCACCTTCCAGGGCAGCGATGCCACCTCCGGCATCGAGACCTGTACGCAGGTCAACTACACCGGACCTGACAACGCAAACGCCTCTGTGTCCGGCTTCTGTCGCGACATATCAGGCAACCACAGCGGCACGAGCGCCTTCGCGTTCAAGTACGACGCCAGCGCTCCGTCCCTCGGGAGCCTGACGGTGAAGCCCGGTAATCGAAGCGCCGTCCTGACGTGGAACGCTTCGCCGGATACCAGCCTCTTCGAAATCGTGCGTACGGCAGGTACTCGCGGACTGGGAGTCACGGTCTACCGCGGCACCGGCCGGAGCTTGACTGACACCCGCCTCGAGAACGGCGTCCGCTACCGCTACACGCTCAAAGGCTACGACGAAGCGCGCAACGTCGCGACAACGGAGGCCGCTGCGACGCCAACGGCGCCGCTCTTCTCACCCCGCGCCGGCGCGACCGTCTCCGCGCCTCCGCAGCTCGTCTGGAAGGCCGTTGAAAAGGCCACGTACTACAACGTCCAAGTCTGGCGGCGCGGCAAGATCTTCAGCGCTTCGCCGACCCGAAACTCGGTCCAACTGAGACGCACATGGAAGTACGCTGGGCGCAGCTATCGGCTCAGTCCAGGGCGCTACAGCTGGTACGTCTGGCCGGGCTACGGCCGCCGCGCCCAGAAGAAGTTCGGGCCGCTCCTGGGCTCCAGCTCGTTCGTGGTCAAAGCGCCGCGGCGCTAAGTCACGCGGAGGAACCTGGTCGTGAGCGCCAGGAAGACGGCGTCACCCAGGGCGAGAAAGACTAGCGCGAGGCCACCGATCAACAGCGTTGTGTCCGGCGAGGACGACCCGGCGGCGGCGCTCGAGACGCTCGCCACGCGCCTGTTCGCCTTCCGCTTCGTAGAGCCAGCCTGCGCCGCTTGCTTCTTCTTCCGCACGCGCGCCGGAGTCACCGTGCCCCCTCGGCCTCGGCGCGCTGTCGACGCGGGCGGCGCTGGTGGCGGCGGAGGCGCGACCCCGCTCTGGTACACCGGCGCCGGTGAGACGGGCGCCGGCGGGGGAGCCGGAGGCGAAGCGGGAGGCTGGACCGGGGCACTGCGGGCGGGCGGCGGCTGTGGTTGGGCGGGAGGCTGAGCCGGCGGGGCCGGCGGCGGCGTCGGTGCCCGTGACTCGGGCTTAGGTTGAGGCGGCGGAGCCGGCGCTGGATCCCGCGCCGGCTCCGCGAAGGCCGGCGCGGCGAGCGCAAGCGAGCTCACGCAGGCAAGGCAAAACAGGGTCCAGGGCTGCCGCAGCACCGATCGACCCCGACTCGTCACGAGGCGGTCTCCCCAGTCCGGCACCACCCAACGGTCTAGTGCATTCACGGCCGTAAGTCAACCGCAGCAGTCCGGGAAGCCTCGTCGCTCTCGGGACGTGATGGCCCCGCACGGACCACTTCGCAGCGGATGCGACGCCGTTGATACCGCCCCGCGTAGCGATCCGACGCGACTTGCACGAGGGGTCCTGACTGAAGATCATGGGGATGATCTGTCCAAAGTTTCAGAGCCGGATTCACACAGGTCATCTGAAATTCGCACCTCCCACATAGCATGTAATGATACTGCCGAATCTGCCGTGCGTGATATCGGGATCGCCCTGGCGGTTCGTTCTTATTAGCCGCGCCTGCCGTTACTCCTCCACGGCGTCAAGCTCCCGTGATACTGCCACTGAACTAGGAAGATCGTGCCAGCCGCCTGGCTGATACTGCCGCTAGAACCGGTGTTTTTTGGCCCAAATCGGCCCGCGGCGCCCTCGAGAGGCCGCTCGGCACGCCGACTCGCCGGCGGCTGCCAGAGAGGCCGGGTCGTAGCCGCAAGTTTCGTCATCGCCGAGCGTCTACTCCGATGCTGGAGCAGCGACAAGCGTGCTGAGGAGGCAGAGGTGATGATAATTCAGAGATACCCGAGGACCAGCACGGCCAACCCGGAAATGCCAAACGTTGGATAAATGTTTTGCTATTTCTTTGGAACTGTTTAGAATAGGTTCGACGGGGGAGAGAGGTTATGGTCGTCGAAATGTGGGCAACAAAGACTGCTGCGGATGAGCGACACACCGACTGGTCTCTGCCCTCCTCGCACGGCCAGCCCTCGCAGCGCCCGGGTCTCAAGCCTGCTTCGCCGCAGCGGCGGGCTGCCGCACGCCGGCGCCGGGGCGCTGCGAGGGCGGCCGCGCGCCGCGACGCGGCGCGGAGGCTGCTACGGGCGTATCACGAGCGCGGAGACACGGCGGCACGCGACCGCCTGATCCGACAGTACCTCCCGCTCGTACGGAAGCTGGCTCGGCGCCACGTCGGCCGGGGCGAGCAACTCGAGGATCTCGTCCAGGTCGGCTCGATCGGGCTGATCAACGCGATCGACCGGTTCGAGCTCGACCGCGGTGTTGATCTTGCGACGTTCGCGATCCCGACGATCGACGGCGAGATCAAGCGACACCTCCGCGACCGAGCGTGGCCGGTCAGGATCCCACGCCGCATTCAGGAGCTCGATCCGTCCTTCCGGGCACGCGCGACCGAGCTCGTCGAGGATTTGGAGAGTGGGCTCGAGCAGGACGGCGTGTTCGAGAAGGGGTACGAGCTTGGTGAGGACCGAGCCGCGCTCGCTCAGAGTTTTCGCGTTCTCGACGAGCGGGAGCGACAGCTGCTCCATCTTGGGTTCTTCAAGGGCTGGAGCCAATCGCGGATCGCTCGCGAGGTGGGCATCTCGCAGATTCACGTCTCACGGCTCACGCGGCGCGCGCTCACCAAGCTCCGGGTCGAGCTAGGCCACGTCTGATGCGAGAAGTCGGCATCGTGCTGGCCTACTCACGCCCTACAATCGATGGCGAGTGAGGTTTACCAACACCCGGCGGCCGCGGAGCGCGAAATGAGTAGCAGCGCCCGACAGCGTGCGCTGAGCAGCGTCGAGCAATACGCCAGTCTTCCCTATCACCTCCTGCTCGTTCGAGATAGCGACGAGAAGGGGAAGCCGTGGACAGCCTCGGTCGAGGAGCTTCCCGGCTGTACGAGCCGGGGCAGTACGTCGGAGGAGGCGTTGAGCGGCATACGTGAGGCGATGACCAGCTGGATCACAGTCGCGCTTCAGGAAGGACGAGAAATTCCGGAGCCGAAGTCGGCGACAAGCCACAGCGGCCGCCTGCTCCTCCGCATGCCGCGGACGCTCCACGCCGACCTTACCCGCGCCTCGGAGCGCGAGGGCGTCAGTCTCAACCAGTTCATCACCGACGCCCTGGCGAGCGCCGTCGGCTGGCGTGGCCGCACCACGGAGGGTTCTCCGGCAGGCGCGACCAAACCGATCAGTCAAGCGCCCGGCGCCGAGAGCCTCACCGCCCAGCCGATCGCCGGTCGCCGCACGCGCCGCAGCCAGACCAGCCTGATGGCGGCGGCGCTGGTCGCGAACTTCGTGATCGTCGGCATCGCCGGCGTCGTCGCAATCATCGTTCTCGTCGCCGCCTGGCTCTAGATGGTTGATGCCCACGGTCTCGAACGTGACCGCAGCGTCCGGGATCCTTAATCCGGCAAGCTCGCTAAGAGTGGACGTCGTTGACGGCCTCGACTCCCTACGGGAGAGCTGGATGCGCTTGGCCGCAAGCAGCGGCAATGTCTTCGCTGCGTGGGAGTGGAACGAGCTTTGGTGGCGGCACTACGGTCGCGGACGCGAGCTCCGCGTCGCGGTCTCGCAGAGGGAGGACGATCAGATCGACGCGATCGTGCCTCTCTTCGTGTGGTCGCGGCGGCCGCTGCGGATCCTGCGGCTGATCGGCCATGGTCACGGCGATCGCCTCGGGCCGATCTGCCGTCACAACGAGATCAAGGCGGCGGAACAGGGGCTTCGGCGGGCCCTCGACGCCGATCCTCACGACCTCTTCATCGGCGATTGGGTCGCCGGCGATCGCGACTGGGCGAGCGTCCTCGGCGCTCGGACCGTGCGCAGGACCGGATACCCGATCCTCCGCCTGCCGGACGGCTCCTGGGACGCGTTCCTCGCCGCCCAGAGCCAGCGCTTCCGCAAGAACGCGCGCAACAGCCGAAACCGGCTCGAACGCGAGCACGACGTGAGCTATCGGTATGCGGACTCGGCCACCATCGAGCGCGACCTGGATGCCGCCTTGCACCTCCATCGTGGCCGTTTCCGCGAGCATGCCGGGTGCCTCTTCTGCGGCGACCATGAGCCGTTCCAGCGCGAGTTCGCCGCGCTGGCGCTCGAGCGCGGCTGGTTGCGCCTCCTGATGCTGGAGATCGACGGAGCGCCGGCTGCCTTCGAGTACGGCTTCTTGTTCGAGAACGCGTACTTCGCTTACCAGAGCGGCCGCGATCCCGCGTGGGACCGGTACTCGGTCGGGTTCCTCGTCGAGCTCGAGTCCATCCGCAGGGCGTTCGGGGACGGAGTCGCCGAGTACCGCTTCCTCGGGGGCGAGGAGGGCTACAAGTACCGCTTCACGACCGAGGACCCACGGCTGGAGACCATCGCCGCCCCGGCGACTCGACGAGGGCGCGTGGCCGCCAGAGCGGTGGCTGCCGTGTTGGCACTCCCCGCGGGCAAGGCGGTCTTGAGACGGATCGCGTCCGCGAAATCCGCGAAGGCTTCGCCGACTCTCTAGAAGGAAGAGCGGAGCCGGAGCGGGCTCGCCAGGGCTCGCAGCATCTGCAGGTCGCCGCGGCGCGGCAGCAATAGTGCGCGCCAAGCGAACGGACTCAAGCGCCGGTACGAGAACAGCGCCGCCGCGCCGCCGGCGATGAAGGCGGTGCTCGCCGCGGCGGCAGCTCCGGTTGCGCCGAATCGAGGAATCAGCACGATGTCGAGAGCGAGGCCGACCACCAGCGAGACGAACGGGCCGAGAGAGGAGCGCCCGGGCGACGACGATGCCATCAGCGCGCTGGAGAAGATCGCGGTCGCGGCAAATCCGAAAGCGCCCGGAACCAGCAACAGGAAGGGCTCGACCGAGCCGTCGAATGCGGAACCGAAAACGGCTGGAAGCAGGACCGGACCCAGCACGGCGGCGACCGCGACGGCACCGGCGGTGACGAGCGCCGCCGAGCGGAACGCACCGAGGGTGTGCTCCGCTCGCTCTCGAGGCTCTGCGCGAGCCGCGACGGGGAGGAGCGCGGTAGCCGTTGCGGCCGGTAGATACAGCAGCGCTTCGGACGCATTGACGGCGACGGCATAGATCCCCAGCGCCGCCTCCGAGGCGAGGAAGCCCATGAGGATCTGGTCGGTGCGGAAATTGAGCAGACGCGCCAGGCTGCCGATCCACGCACGAAGCCCAAAATGGATCGACTCGAGCAGGAGGCTCCGGCTTGGGCGAGCAAGTCCGACGCCACGCGCCGACTGCCAGAGGAGCACGAATGCGATGATCGCCTCGCTCACAAGCCAGGCAAGCGCCGCGCGAGTGACGGTCAGGCCGCTGACCAGCCAGACGACGGCGAGAACGCAGGGGTAGATCCAGTACGCGGTCGCGGTGATCACCGCGAGCCGTTGCAGCCGACCACAGCCGACCAGGAATGCGCCGCCCGCCTCGATCAACGCGATCGCAACCGCTGCGCCCCCCAGGATTGTGAGCTCGGGCAGGTCGACTCCGGCAGGTCGCTCGTCGGCCAGTGAGAGCAGCACGACAAAGCCGAGCCCAGCCAGGAAGAGGGTGCTGGTCACCATGAAGAGGATCAGATTCGAGAGGAGCGCGCCGCGAGCCTCAACACGTCGAGCCGCGAGAACGGTCGTCGCCTCGCCCATGCCGAACCCTGCGACCCGGGCAAGCACGAGCGCGCTGACGGTGATGAATGCGATCGTCCCCCGGCCGGTGGGCCCCAGCGAGCGCGCCAGAATCAGCACGGCGCTGAAGAACCCCGCGTTGCCGGCGGCTCTGGCCCAGAAGAGCATCGCCGAGCCGTTGGCGATTGGATCGGGCTTCAGCAGGAGGCCACGCTCCGATTTCCGCGCAAGCGGTTGCTTCGTGCTTGCGCCAGGGCGCCGTCGTCCCGCTGTCCGCTCTCAACCCCGACCAGGGAGCCGAGCTTGCCTCTGCAGCCGAGGTTGTCCTGGACGACGTTCTCCGACGAGCCCTGGAGCGTGATCGCGGGCCGCACTCCGCCGACGAAGAGATTGCGGAGGATCCTGTTCCCTTCCCCGCCGGTGTCGACGAACAGGCCGGCTTCCTCTGCGCCGACGATGCGGTTGGCGACAAAGGTGTTGTTGCTCGAGCCGACCCCGTCGTACCGCCATTCGACCTGGATTCCCGCTTCGGTGCCGACGATCAGGTTGCGAGCGATGAGGGAGAAGTTCGTCGAGTGCTCGAGGTAGATCCCCGTGCGCGTCTTCCTGATCTCGTTGTCGACGATCGTCGTCCGCGTCGAAGACCCTACGGTCTCGATCCCGTCCCAGCGCGCGCGCAGGACGGTGTTTCCGATAATCGCCGCCTCGACGCCGCCGGTCCAGATGCCGCCCTCGTTCGTCCCGCAGCCGGGAGTCGATTGGGCGTCGTAGACGCAGCCGTCGCGGTCCGGATCCTGAATATCAGTCACGACGTTGTCGAGAGCCACGCCGTGGAGCGCGGCGGCCGGGCGGCCGAATTCCTTCTGCCCGAGCAGAATCCCGAACGAGCGGAAGCCGCTGACGCGGGTGCGGATCACGCTCGTGTCGCGCGACCGGTCCGAGCCGAGCGTGAAGACGCCGGCCCGCGCGCTGCCGCGGCCCTCGATCAGGGAGTCCTGGACCGAGATACTCGAATGGGCGCCCCAGACGTTGACGCCGTGCGTGCGGACGCGCCGGATGTGCAGGCGCTGCAGGCGTACATCGCGAGAGCCGTCGAAGACGGCGATCGCAATGCCGCCGTCTTCGATTTCAGGGCCTCCGCCTCCGTCGATCATGAGGTCAGAGATCCGGATGCCCGTCCCTCTGGCGACGACCAGTGACCAGTAGCGCCTGCTGACCGGAGCGATCACGGTTGCCCGACCAGAACCGACGAGGCGCGCGCGGCTTCCGAGCCGTAGCTGGTCGACCTCATAGCGGCCCGGCGCGAGCCGCACGGTTACGCCGCCGCGCTCGAGCGCCTCGCGGGCCTGCGCGAAGGAGGGCCCCGGCGAGGCCTCGATGATCTCCGACTCGGAGGGCGCCACAATCACTTCGGCCGGCCTCGTCGACCTGCGCCCGCCCTGGTTGTCAACGGCCTCGACCCGGAGCCGGTGTGTCCCCGCCTGGAGAAGCGCTGGATCTACGTCGAGGGCGTACGGCTCGGTCGTGTCAGACCCGAGCGGCCGATCGTCGAGAAGAAACGTGACGGCGACGACGCGGCTCTTCGGCGCGTCCGCGTTCGCCTCGAGCAGCGAGGGCTTCGTCAGCCGGTGCGGGCCCAGGAAGCGGACGGACAGGGAGCTTGAGGCCGGGGGCGCCACCGGCGCCGGCGACGATGGCGAGTCGGCGCACCCGGTGACCGCGCTCAGCAGTGCCGCGAGCAGGATGAGGGTTCGTTTTCCTCGCTCGAACGTATCTTCAAAGCGATGACCGATCTCGTCGATGGCCGCGTGCGCCACGCGACGGGCGCGCTGCCGCCCGAGCAGCCGATCGAGACTGGGCGGTATCTCGACGCGCTTCGACGCAGCAAGCTGCTGATCGCCGCCATCATCCTGCTGCTCACGTCCACGGTCTTCCTCGTCTCCACAGCTCTTCCCAAGACGTACCGGGCGACGGCTAAGATCGTCGTCGGGGACGCGGCCGATCCTCTTCAGACGGGTGACGAGGCCTCCCTGGAGCGCCGCCTCGCCACGATCACCGCGCTGCTGGAGACGCGAGAGACGATGCGCCGAGCGCGAAGGCGAGTTCCCGGCGCAACGGTCGCGGCGCTCGGAGACAAGGTCAGCTCGTCCGTGGATCCGGCGGCCAACATCATCAACGTCGTCGCGACAGACGCTTCCGCAAGGCGTGCAGCCCGCATCGCGAACGCGGTCGCCGTCAGTTTCGTCGCCGATCAGCGCGCCGCCGAGCGACGACGGTTGAACCGAGCCCGGGCGACGCTGCAGGCGGCTCTCGACGAGCTCGAGGGCAAGCGCGGTGTGCAGGTTGCAACCGAGCGGGCTTCGATTCGAGAGCGGCTGACCGACCTCAACGTCGCGGCCACCAACCGCGCGGAGCTGGAGCTGGCTGAGGCCGCCCGACCGCCCACCACTCCCTACGCTCCCAGGCCGCTGCGCAACAGCCTGTTCGCGTTCTTCGCCTCTGCGTTCATCGCCGCACTGGTCGTACTGGCCCGGGCCCAGCTCAAGCCGCGGGTCACCAACACGCGCGAGCTGGGCCGTCTGCTCGAGCTTCCCGTGCTGACCGAGGTGCCCCACGTTCGCCGGGGACTCGGCCACCGGCCGCAGACGGTGAGCTCCGTCGAGTACGAGGCGTACCAGACGCTTCAGGCGTCGATTCGGAGGAAGCTCCCGCCGACGAGCCAGCGGATCGTGCTCGTCACAAGCGCGCTCCACGGCGAGGGCAAAACGGAAGTTACAGCCGCGCTCGGCCTCGTCTTGTCGCAGGCCGGTCTGCGAACCTGGCTCGTCTCGGCCGACATGCGCTGGCCCAAGCTCCACGAGCTCTTCGACGTCGAGCAGACGCCCGGACTCGCCGAAGTCCTCGCAGGCAGGAGGAACGGCGGCAGCGAGCGCATCTTCGAGCTGAGTGCGGCGCGGAGCGGCTCCGGGCTCCTCCACGTGCTTGCGAGCGGGCGCACGCCGCGAGACCCCGCGCAACTGCTGTCCAGCGACGCGCTCGACGGCTTCTTCGACGAGGTCAGGCAGTCGGAGTACGACTACGTGCTGCTCGATGGGCCACCGCTGCTCGGGCTCGTCGACAGCCAGGTACTGGCCCAGCGCGTCGACGGCGTGCTCATCGTCTGCCGGCCCGACCGGCAGACTCCCCAAACCGCGTTGGCCATGCGTGAGCTCCTGGACCGCCTCGAGGTCGATGCGCTCGGGCTTGCGATCGTTGGCGCCCGCGGGTCGACGCACGTCTACCTCCCTGGATAGCGAATCCTGAGCGCCGTTGCCGCCCAGATCAGAGCGGCCACCAGCCACAGGTGACGCCAGTGAAGCGTGTCGACGAAGAAGCTGTTGGCGAGGAGACCGGACCAAGCGCCGAAGAGGGCGGCCGAGCCAATGCCGTACGCGTCGAAGCCGCCGGCGGCGTTCCTCGCGGCGAAGCCGAACGTCAGCAGCATCAGCCCGAGCAGGACCAGCATTCCGAGCACTCCCTCCTCGGCGACCGCCCGAACGTAGGTGCTGTGCGCCGAGATGTCGGAGACCCGTTCGAACTGGCCGGGCCCAACTCCGAGCGGGTACTCGGTCGCGAACTGAAAGCCGGAGAGCTGCGCGCCGAACCGCTGGGTGTCGTAGACCTGGAGCCCCGCACGCTGCTCGAGGAAGGAAAGGGAAGAGGTCGCCGCGACCGCCGCGAAGAGAGCGGCGCCCGCGGCGAGCGTGCAGACGAGGAGGGCCATCGCCTGGCGTCCTCCACCACGCCGGAGCGCGAGCACGGAGAGCAGCACCAGCGCGCCGACCACCAGGTTCAGCCACGCCGCGCGGGAAAACGAGAAGAGGACGCCCATCGTGAGGACGGAGAGCAAGGCGAGCTTGGGCAGGAACCGGAGCCGGAGCAGCCGGGGCGCGACCAGCTCCTCCATCAGCACGAGCGCGGCGGGAACGAGGAAGGGCCCGAAGACGTTGGGATCCTTGAACAGACCCTGCGCGCGAGGTCCGGCGACGAATGCTTCGCTGCCGGGAAACGACGCCACGAGGGCGAGGCAGGCAAGGCCGGCCGAGATGACGGCGGCGACGAGGTAGGCCACGAGGATGAGACGGGCGCGCCGAACCGAGTTGACGTAGGCGGCCAGCCAGAGTCCGAACACCGCGAGGTAGAGGGTGATCGCGAAGAAGTTCAGGGCCCTGGCCGAATCGATCGCCTCGATCGAAGCAAGCAGGTTGAGGGCCAGGAACGCGCTGACGAGCAGGGCGACACTCAACGGAACGCGCTGGAGGTCGAACCTCGAGGTCGCAAACGCGACGGCGATCAGGACGCCGAAGACGAGGTCGGAGGGCGCAGGCTCGATTCGAACGGCGGCAAGCAGCAGCAGACCGAGCGCAACGGCGGCGTCGTAACGAGCGACGGCCAGGGCCAGCGTGCCAAGCAGGCCGAGCCCGAAGCCGAGCACGATCGGCAGGGGCAGGGGATAGCGGCCGAGAACGAGGCCGATCGCCAGGAACAACACGACGAGGGCCGCGGCACCTCCGGCCACGACCGCAGCCCGCGGGGGGTCGATCCGAGTGCGAGCGCCGAGCTGGTGAGTGATGTCCATCCGCTGTCCTCAGACTCGCGGCGTCCGCGAATCGTCCTGGTGATCACGCTCGCCGAGGTCGGCGGAGCTCAGACCTACGTCGCGTCGCTGCTCCCGGCGCTGACCGACCGATTCGACGTCGTCGTTGCGGCGCATGGGCAGGGCCCAGTCCGCGAGGCTGCGATCGCGGCGCGGGCCAGCTACATCCCACTGGAGCATGTCCGCCGCCCGATCAATCCGGTACGCGATCTGCTGGGCCTGATCGAGTTGGTCCGCCTGCTGCGCCGTGAACGACCCGACATCGTCCATGCGAGCAGCTCCAAGGCGGGGGTGCTCGCGCGCCTGGCCGCCCGCTTCGTTGGCGTTCCGATTCGCGTGTTCACTGTGCACGGCTGGGCGTTCCTGGCGTACTCGGGCCTCACCTCGCGGCTCTACTACTGGGCCGACCGCTTGGTCAGGCCGCTTACGACGACGACGATCTGCGTCTCCGAGGGAGAGCAGGCGGCCGGGCTCGAGGCCAACACTTGCGACGGAGACCGAACGGTCGTGATCCCGAACGCCGTCGACGTCTCCGCCGCGCCTCAATCGCAGCATGACCGGGCGACGCCGGTGATCGTCGCTGTCGGCCGCCTCAAGGCGCCGAAGGACTTCATCACCCTGGTTCGTGCCCTCAGCGTCCTCCGACCAAGGTCGTTCGAGGCGTTGATCGTGGGTGATGGCCCCGATCGGCGAGAGCTGGAGCAGGAGATCCACAGGCTGGGCCTGACGGCGCGCGTTCAGTTGGCGGGCGAGCGGAGCGACGTCCCGGAGCTTCTCGCTCGAGCAGACGTCTTCGTCCTTTCCAGCGAGTCCGAAGGGTTTCCGGTGTCGGTGCTGGAAGCGATGGCGGCCGGGCTGCCTGTGGTCGCCTCCAGGGTCGGCGGCGTGCCGGAGGCGGTGCTCGACGGCCGGACCGGCCTGCTCGTCCGGCAAGGCGACCCGGCCGAGCTCGCCGCCGCACTCGAGCGCCTCGTCGCCGAGCCCGAGCTTCGGCGCCGCCTGGGCGCCGCCGGCCGAGCTCGTGCCGAAGAGTGCTTCGATCTCGAACCGTTCCGGCACGCGCACGTCGAGCTCTACTCCTGCGAGCTCGCCAGACGCGGGCTGCCCGTTCCCGCGCCGTAGCGGTGGCGCCGATAGGCGCCGCGCAGGGGCAGAGGCGAGTCGTGCCCGCCGCCGACTTTCGCCAGGAAGTCGAGGACGCTGTCGCGCGCGTCGACCTGGCACCGGCGGAGGGAGAGACGGTCGGTTTGTCGCGTGTTCAGACCCGGCTCGCACGTAACCGCGGCGCGGTAGCCGGCCGCCTCGACCAGGTCGCGCTCGCGGGGACCGAAGAGGCCGGATGGGTAGGCGAAGAGGTCCACGGGGCGCTCGAGCCACGCCTCGAGCGCTGCCTTTGACCCGACGATCTCCTCCCATGCCACCTCGTCACGCAAGGCGAGGAGATTCGGATGCGTCAGCGAGTGGGCTTCGAAGCGAAGCGTGCCCTCGCGGTCGAGGTCGACGATCTCGTCCCAGCCGAGGACCGGCGGCTGTCGCCGATACCAGTCGAACCTGGCCCAGCCGCCCGCCACGGCCGTCGCGACGAAAACAGTGGCCCGGAAGCCCCGCTCCTGGAGGATCGGTAGGGCCTGCTCCGCGACGTCCAAGAAGCCGTCGTCGAAGCTCAAGCCTACGGTCTTCCCGGACGCCGCACCATTGTCCAGGAGCTCGACCGCCCCGAGTATGTCGACTACCCGGTAGGACTGTGAGGCGAGGTAGTCCATCTGCCGGCGAAAGTTGCGTGGTGTCACCGCCAGCTCGTCGGGATCGTCCGAGACTCGGTGATAGAAGAGGATTCGGAGGCCGACGCCCTCAGGCCGGCCTTGGGTACGGAGAAACCAGACAGCCGAGCGCGTTCGCGTCGCCGCCGCCTTCAGTGCGTAGCGGCTCACGAAAGCCTGCCCAGGAACCGTCGAGCCGGGGCGAGCCCGTCCATGTAAAAGTGATGGAGGGTCTGAGACTGCTTCAGCTTCCGCCGCAGCTGGATCACTCCCAGGTTGGCTCTGACCGCGACCGCGCCACGTAGGGTCCGCTCCAGGCCGAAGCCCTCGTACATCGGATCGAACCGGTCGGCCAGCTCGCGCTTGTACCGCTCGGCGCCGCCAAGGAACTCCACCCGCGTCGCACCCTCGCGCGCGCCCGCCTCGACCGCGGCGAGCGTCGTGAGCACACCCGGCGAGAAGCGGGCGAACGCCGGGTCGAAGCCTGATCGGTAGAAGTAGATGCGCCCTTCGAGCGCGAAGAAGACCTTGAACGCGATCGGGCGGCCGTCGACCTTCTTCGTGATGATCCTCGGCACGTCGTGATCGGCGAGCGCGAGCAGCGCTGCCCGCACGAACCGCCTCCCCAACGGGGTCGCGAGCTCCGATCCGTCGGGCCGGTCGCGCCAGCGCAGTAGGTGCAGCGCGAAGACGTCCTCGAGCGCGGTCTCGAGCTCGTCGTGCGTGCGAGCGACCGAGACCTCCACGCCCCCCACCTTCGCGAGGCTACGGGTGCGGCGGCGATCCTCGCTGCGCTTCTTCGCCGAGATTTTGGCGTGGTAAACGTCGTCCCAGTCACCGTCGATGTCGAGCACCGGCGATTCGACGCGCTCGATCACGCGAAGCCGCGAGTCCCCGAACGCCTCCACCAGCCGGCTGTCACCCGGAAGCCCGAATAGGTCCGCGTAGTCGTGATCGGCGCAGGCGGCCCGCTGGGCGATCGCCGCTGCGACCCCCTCTTCGCCCGGAGCGACGAGCAAGTCCGCGAGGGCGGAGTGTTGCCCGCCCAGAAACGTAAGCACGCGCAAGCCCCGGCGCCGACTGACACAGAGCGGGAGTGCTCCGACCAATTGTCCGTCCCGGTACGCGACGTGGACAGCGAGCGTCCCACGCTCGCCGTAGTGGCGCCACCATTCGCGGAGCCAGCCGTGCAGCAGGAACGGGCTCGGTCGCGGCATCGCCCGAACGAGGCGGTCCCAATCAGTGCCGAGCCGCGCGAACTCGTCGGCACCCGAGATCGTGTCGAGCGTCAGCCGCTCGGACGCAGCCATGGTCGAGCCCACAGCAAAAAGATTCCCCGGAAGGAGAGCCGCGAGCCATCGTCTTTTTTGGACTCGCCGAAGGCCACACGGGGAACCTTTCTGATGTGAGCTCGAGGGTTCACACGGGAGGCCTCTCGCCCGCCCACACATGGTCGGGCGAGCTTTCTCCAACGCTCGTCGCGGCCGCAAATCTCGTTGCCGCTGTCAAGGCCGGCAGAGCGAAGTGGTTCGCCGCCGGAGGGCGAGCCGTGCTCGTTTGGCTGCCCTGCTACACGCTTACGAGCTACCGGTTCGGGTCGAGCGGGATCGCCGTCGCCGGCTCGTTCTTGCTCGCAGCCGTCTGGCTCACCGGCCTGCGCAGCGCGTTTGCAGCGGTGCATCTCACGCTCGGCACACCGGTCCGGTGCGCCGTCGGAACGGCGACGGGCCTGGTAGGGGTCTCCGCCTTAGCCCTCTGGGTTCCGGGACTCGGAATGGCGACTTCGACTCTCCTCGCACTTGCAGCCTCAGTCTTCGTCCTGACGACGATGTGGGAGGGCCTCGTCCAGCGGATCGTCGGCAAGCGCCGCGTGCTCGTCGTCGGACCGTCCCACGTCGCCGATGCGATTGCAGAAGCTGTCGCGTTCGACGGCAGCGCGCGGTTCACGGTCGTTGGGGCGGTCGACGACGGGCCCGATCACCCATTCCATGTTGGCCCGGTGGCCGCACTCTCCGCAATCGTCGAGGAGCGACGCCCCGACCTGATCGTCTTGGCCGACGGAGATGCGTCGTCCAGAGCGATCGACCGCCTACTCGCGACCTCCTCCCACGACTTCAAGGTCGTCGGGCTGGCGCACTTCTACGACTACGCGTTCGGGCGGGTCCCGATCGATGAGCTGACGCCGAGCTGGTTCATGAGCATCCTCCACGTCTGGCAGCGGACGTACACCCGGCTGGCGAAGCGGACCTTCGACGTTATTTGCGCCTCGCTCGGCCTTCTGCTCGCGGCGCCGCTGATGCTCGTTACCGCGGGCCTCGTCCGCCTGACGCGCGGCCCGATCATCTTCCGCCAGACCCGCGTCGGCGAGGGCGGCCGCCAGTTCAAGCTCTACAAGTTCCGGACGATGCGGCAAGACGCCGAGACGCCGGGTCGCCCTACTTTCACCCAAGTGAACGACCCCCGGGTCACAGGAGTGGGGCGGCTGCTGAGAAAGACACACCTCGACGAGCTGCCGCAGTTGTGGGTCGTGCTCAAGGGCGACATGTCCGTTGTGGGGCCTCGGCCCGAGCGGCCCGAGTTCATCCCCATGCTCGAAGAGGCCGTCCCGTTCTTTACGCGGCGCCTGCTCGTCAAGCCGGGCATCACCGGCTGGGCTCAGCTGCGACGCGACTACGCCTCGGACGCTGAAGGCGCCAAGGACAAGCTCTCGTACGACCTCTGGTACGTCCGCCACCGGAACGTGATCGTCGACCTCGCAATCTGTGCGAAGACGTTCTCGACGCTCTTCCTGAGGCCAGGGCGATGAGCGCCGAGGTGCGCATCGAGACGATCTCGCGACTGAGGGACTTCGCTCGCCTCGGCGGCTCCTGGGACGAGCTCGTTCGCTCGATGCGGCGTCCGAGCCCGTTCCTGCTCCATGACTGGCTCCTCGAGTGGTGGTGTCACTACGGTGCGAAGCGAACGCTCGCCGTCCACGTGGCGAAAAGGGGTGAGCGGCTCGTCGGTGCACTGCCGATGTGCCGAACGAGGCGCTTAGGACTCCGCGTGACGGAGTTCCTGGGAGGAACGGGCGCGCCACTCGCCGATCTGCTGCTCGCGCCGGGGGAGGACAGGGATACCGCGGTGCAGCTCGCTGCGCGCATCACGATGGTGGGTGTCGACTACGCGGACCTCTTCGGGATGCCCGGTGACAGCCGGCTCGAGGCCGTCGTGCCGCAGGAGTCTCTGACGTTGATAGAGCGCCAAGAGGCCCCTGTGCTCGACCTCTCGGGGGACTGGGAGGCGATCTACAAGGACAAGCTCTCGTCGAAGCATCGGAGCGAGCGGCGACGACACCGGCGGCGGCTCGAGGAGCTCGGAGTCGTCGACGTCTCTCTCGCACGCACGCCGAACGAGCTCGTACCCGCGCTTGAAGATACGGTCCGAATCCACGCACTCCGGTGGAAGGGACGCCGCGAGACCTCGGGCTTCAGCAAGCCGATCGGAAGCGCGTTCCGCCGAGCCGCGCTGCTTCGGCTCGCGCAGCAGGGCCTGACCCGTGTAGTCACCTTGCGCCTCGATCAGCAAGCGATTGCGTTCGCGATCTACATCCTGTACGAGAGGACCACATACGGGGTGACAATGGGGTTCGACCCCCAGTTCGCGGCGTACCGGCCGGGGACCGAGACGCTTCTTTGCGCGCTCGAGGCGGCCGCAAACGAAGGTGCCGAGCGCGTCGAGTTTCTCGGGGCAGACGCCCCCTACAAACGAACGTTCGCCGACCGCTTCGAGCCGATCCACGAAGGAATCGGCCTTGCCCCGACGCTACGTGGCCGAGCCGCGGTCGAGGCGCTTACGCGGGGAATCCGGGTCCGCCGGCGGCTCAAGCGGTCGCGGACGGCGAGAAGGATCTTCTACCACGTCCCGAAACTCGGGCGAGGCTAGCAGCTAACGACTGTAAAGCGCCTTGATCCTGGGCGCAGCCCAGCGCCGAAGCTTCCGCACCCCCGGGACGTTCCGCGTCCCCTGGTAGAGCCAGTAGTAGAGCGGCGGCGGGATGCGGGCAAGCAGCGGCGAGCGGCGGAGCCTGAGCAGCGCGAACAGCCGCGAGGGCTCGAGGTCGACGTACCGCTGTACGTTCTCGAACCACAAGGCGCTGAAGCGCGCCTCGGACTGCGCGAGACGCAGGGCGGCCCGGCGTTTCCGTTCGTAGGCTCCGAGGGCCGTCTCGAGCTCGAGTCCTTCGTTCAGCTCGGCGGCGAGCGCAATCGCATCTTCGAGGGCCAGCTTCGTGCCCGAGCCGATCGTGAAGTGCGTCGTATGTGCGGCGTCGCCCATCAGCACCACGTTTTCGTCGTGCCAGGTCTCATTGGTCAGCGTCCGGAAGTTGAGCCATGGCGCGGTGCCGTCCCCCCGAGCGTGCGTCCGCAGCCGCTGGCCGTCAAGGTGCGACTCGAAGAGCTGCTCCAGAAGCGCGAGCGTCTCGTCCTCGTCCAACCCGTCGAAACCAAGCCCCGACCACGTCTCGGGGGAGCATTCGACGATGAACGTGCTCGTGTCAGCGTCGAAGGCGTAGGCGTGGGCCCAGATCCAGCCGGCGGCCGTCGGGACGAACGCGAACGTGAACGTATCGAAGACCTTGGCCGTGCCCAGCCAGATGTACTTGTTCCTGCCCGTGTGGACCTCGGTCTTGAAGTCGGCGACATGGAGCTGTCGTAGCCGGCTGTTAACGCCGTCGCAGGCGACGATCAGCTCCGCGTCGGGGAGCTGCGAGCCATCCTCGACCTCGTGCTCGAACCGGACTTCGACGCCGAGCGAAACCGCCCGCTCGCGGAGAAGATCGAGCATGCGGTGGCGGCCGAGCCCGTACCCGTGCCCCTCCACACGAGCGGGATCCTTGCCCTCGACGGCCAGCATCTGGCCGTTCCAGCGAAAGGCATTCGAGCTGATCTCGCTTGCCGTCATCGGGTCGCTGGCGTACAGCTGGTCGAGGAGGTCGTCCCAGAAGACGACCCCCCATCCGTACGTGACGCCGGCGGGATTCCGTTCGAGCACCGTGATCTCGTGCTCTTTGTCGCGCTCCTTCATCAGGATCGCGAAGTAGAGCCCGGCGGGTCCCCCGCCGACGCACGCGATTCTCATGGACTTGGTGTCACCGTCATCGAGAACTGAGTCTGACCGTCCGTGTTGACGATCTCGGTGGTCAGCGTGCCGTCTCGCGCGAGCTCGAGCGTCCCGAAGTTGAGCCAGCGCTTCGCCTCTTGCCAGCTCGTCACTGCCTCGGCCCTCGGCGGGCCATAGAAGGTGAGCACCTCCGGATTGAGCGTCTTGTCGAAGTCGCGGCTCGGGAAGATGCCCGCATTCAGCGGCCCCGTCGCCACCTCGTACACGACGAACTCGGGGTTCGAGGAGAACGGCCGGTACCTGAACGCCTCTGCGAAGTGGACGTCGGTCGTGATCCAGACCGTGTTCTCGATCCCTTCGCTTTCCATGAAGCGGAGGATCTCGAGCAGCTCCTGCTCGAAGCCGGTGGTCTGATCGAAGTTAGCCCAGCCGTCGCGACCGCCTGTCGGCGGGAAGCCGGTCGGGATGGACATCGGAACGCTCGACACGATCACCTTCCAGGTCGCGTCGGACGCCGCCAGGCTCTCCTTCAGCCAGGTGAGCTGCTCGCGGCCGAGCATCGTCTTGGGCCGATCGGGACTGTCCGTGGCGCCGTTCGCGTCGCGGTACTGCCGCGTGTCGAGGACAAACAGCTCCAAATGCTTGCCCCAACGAAGCGAGCGGTACAGCCGTTTCGGCGTGTTTGGCGCGATTGCGATCGGCGTGTAGTCGAGGAACGCATCGAGACCGATCGGCAGCAGATGGACACCCGC
>JBKPFP010000097.1:0-2526 GCA_046744435.1 Actinomycetota bacterium
GGTGAGGAGCGTGTTGGTGTCCTCCCGGAAGACCACCAGCACTTCCAACCCGGTGTCCTTCTCCGAGATGTCCGTGCTCTCGGTGATGATCGTGCCGACGACCCAGAGTACGACGGCGACGATCCCGCTCAGCGGCGCAAACCGCTCCCAGCGCGCCACGTCCATGAAGCCTCCCTTGCTAGCAGTGGCGCGATCGTACGACTGCGCGGGCACGCGTTGCAAGAGCCCGGCTAGGCGGTTCGCATGCGCGAGGCGATCAGCGCCGCGAGCAGCCCGCAGGCGGCTGCCGTGCCGACGGCGGCGCGCGCCCCGCCGACCCCGACGAGCACCCCGCCCGCGAGCATCGCCGCGCTGAAAGCGACGTGCGCGGCGCCGTCCTCGGCGGCGAAGACGCGGCTGCGCACGGCGTCCTCGGTGCGCGCCTGGATGAGCGTCGTACCGGCCACCTCGCCGAGCCCGAGCCCCCCGCCCGCGAGCCCCATTCCGGCCAGCGCGACGACCAGCACCGGCGCCGCGCCCGCGATCGTGAGCCCGACGCCGCAGGCCGCGAACGAGAACGCGACGACCGCTGCCGCGTTCCCGGCCGTCAGCATCCGGCCCGCGATCGCCGCGCCGAGCAGTCCGCCGCCTCCGAGTAGCGCCTCCATCGCGCCGTAGCCCTCCGTGCCGCCGTCGAGGTCGAGCGAGAGCGGGTAGGCGGCGACGTTGACGATCCCGGTGCCGAAGAGCGCGGTCATCGAGGCCGCGATCAGCAGCCGCAGCACCGGCTCGCGGCGGATGACCCGCACGCCTGCGAGCACGCCCGGGTGCGACTCGGTGCCGCCGCCCGTGCCGAACTGCCGGCGGATCGAGGCCACGAACGCGGCCGAGACGAGGAACGTGACGGCATCGAGCACGAAGAGCGAGGGCGTCGAGACTCCGGCGCCCAGCAGCAGGCCGCCCGCGAGCGGCCCGAGCAGGTAGCCGACCGAGGTCGTTGCCGCGACGAGCGCGTTCGCCCGCGCGACCTGCTCCTCCGTGTCGACGAGGTTCGGCATCGCGGCCGCCGAGGCCGGAGCGAACGGGCTCGTGACGACCGCGTGCAGGCCGAACAGCCCGACGAGCGCGGCCGGCTCGTCGACGACCAGCGCCATCGAGGCTGCGACCGCGGCCGAGACGAGGTCGGTCCCGATCAGCACCCGCCGGCGGTCGAGCCGGTCGCCGATGTACCCCGCGCCGGGCGCGCCGAGCACGGAACCGACCACGCCCGCGAAGAGCGCCGCCGAGACCCACGCCGCCGACCCGGTCCGCTCGTAGAGCGAAGCGATGAGCGCGATGTAGGCGGCCGAGCCGCCCATCAGCGAGATCAGCCGGCCGAGCGCCAGCCGGCGAACCGATCTCATCTCGCCTGCACGTAGCGCCGCAGCCCGAGCACGAGCGGGACGCCGACGATCACCGTCATCACGTACTTGACGAAGATCTGCCCCTCGATGAACTCGAGCGAGCCGAAGGCGACGAGCAGGAAGACGATGCTGTCGAGCGGCACGCTGACTGCGTTCGTCGCCAGTACGCGCAACGCTTCATGCACGCGGTCGCGCAGCCAGGCGCCGAAGGAGTTGTCGATCGTCTCCGAGACGAGGAAGGCAACGAGACTGCCGGCCACGATCCGCCACGTGCCGGCCAGGCGGTCGAAGAGCGCGTCCTCAGGGGACATGACGTTGAGGATCGCCAGCCACGCGGCGAGGAAGGCCGACGCGGCGAAGCCGCAGAGGACCATCACCTGTGCGTTGACGAAGCCCTCGCGCCGGGTGGGCGCCGTGCGGTGCGCGAGCTCGATCAGCGAGAGCGCGATCCCGATCAGGTAGGTCCCGCCGGGCGCGGTCAGGTCCGTGAACGGGACGTCGGTGATCTTGTTTGCGCCGATCTGCGCGGAGACGACGACCGCGACGTAGAGCCCCGTCAGAACGGCGAGGCGCACGCGGTCAGGTCGTGGCGGTGATGGTGATCCCGCCGCGCGCTTTCTGGCGGAGCGTGACGCGCACCTTGTCGGGCTCGAGCCGGGTGGCAGCGGCGACGTCGTCGCGGATCCGGACGGCGAGCGCCTCGCAGAACGCCCCTTCGTTGCGGTACCCGCTCAGGTAGAGCTTGAGCGACTTCGACTCGATGCAGAGCGGCCCGGGCCAGTACTCGATCGTCGCCACGTAGAGATCGGGCTGGCCGGTGACCGGGCAGACGGCGGTCAGCTCGTCGCTCGTCAGCTCCACGCGCGAAACGCCTGGGTTCGGAAAGGTCTCGAGCCCCGCGTAGGCCTCCGAGCCCGGCTGCCCGAGCGCGACGAAGTCGGTCGAGCGCTCGGAGCCTTCCATGGCCCCGTACTGTAAGGCGCTCAGTCGCCGCCGGCTGCGAACGTGACCGTGAACGAGCCGTCGACGCTGCAGAATCCTGTGTTCTTCCGCCGACTGAGAGGGAGCGCTTGATGAACCCGCACGTAAGCGTCATCACGCTCGGCGTCCGAGACTTCGACCGCGCAAAGCGGTTCTACAGCGA
>JBKPFP010000219.1:0-4620 GCA_046744435.1 Actinomycetota bacterium
ACCCAGTGACCGTTGAGGTCGCGGTCGGGGCGAATGCTGTAGACGCGGCGCGCCTCCCGCCGGGTCTCCTCGACGAAGCGGGTCTCACGCGGGTACTCGTCGCGCGCGTCGAAGACCCGGTCCTCGACGGCGCCTGTGAGGACGACGTAGCGGATGTCCTGCTCGCGGAGCCGGTCGAGGGCCCGGTTCGGATCGGGCTCCTCACCCGGCCGCGGCAGCCCCAGCTGCAGCACGCGGTAACCGTCGAAGTCCGGCGTCGAGGGATCGACCGCAAGACGCGAGCCCTTTGGCAGGTTCGCCTCGATCCACCGGTGCGCGACGACGCGCGCGTCGGTCTTCGTCAGCTCGCGCGCGTCCTGGACCGACCACGTCAGTGGCACGACGAGCAAGAGCACCGTCACGGGCGCGAGCGAGCGAATCCGGCCGGCGAGCACACCCAGCGCCGGGACGAGGGGGAGCAGATAGCGGTCGAAGTGCGCGTCGAGCGTCAGCAGGTCGGCGAAGTAGACGAGGCAGAAGACTGCGAGGACGAGATCCGCGCGCGTGCGCCTGACCAGCGCGACCGCCAGCCCCGCGAACGCGACGAGCAGCGCCGGGCCGAAGCCTTCCCAGAGCCGGTCGACGAAGGCGATCGGGGCGGCGTGGTCGTGCTCGAAGCCGAGCCAGCCCTCGCGGGCCGACTGCTGGACGCGCCAGGCGTCGTCGGCTGCCCGGCCGAGGTTGAGCAGCACGTACGGGCTCGTGACGGCGAAGGCGAGGACCGCCAGGCCGCCTGCGACTGCGAGCCGCGACCACCGGCCCCAGGCTGCGGCGACAAGCGGGGCGAGCAAGAGGATGCCCGGGTACTTCGCGCTCGCCGCGAGCCCGACCGCGAGCCCGGCCAGCTCGATGCGCCCCGTCACCATCAGCGCGAGCGCCACCGTCACGCCGAGCGTGAGCACGATGTCGGTGACCGCCATCCGCGAGTAGGCGACGTGGGTCGTCTCCACGGCAGTCGCGGCGGCGGCGACGAAGCCGGCGACGCTGCCGTACGCGCGGTTGCCGAGCCACCACGCGGCTGCGACCCCGGCGACGCCGATTGCAACGACGACGACGCGGCCCGTCAAGTACGAGGGCTCGTCGTGCCAGGCCTGGAACGGCGCCAGCAGGTAGAGGACGAGCGAGGGGTAGTCGAACCAGCCGGGGTCGGCGCCGCCGCCGTGCACCATCGACCAGGCGCGGGGGACGATGTTGCGCTCGTCGGGGTTCAGCAGCGGGAACGGGAGTCCGTTCCGGACGCCGACGAGACGGAGCCCAGCGGCGAGGCCGAAGACGGCGGCGAGCGCGAGCCACGGCCCTCCCCAGCGGCTCTCCTCTAGGTCAAACCTCCGGAGGCGCCGCACCGGCGAGGCTCGCCACGTTGCTCGTCCCGACGATGACGGCGTCGACGCCGGCACGCTCGAGCTCGGCGACCTCCTCACGGGTTGTCGCGCGCAGGTCGGCGATGGCCAGCTTGCCGGCCGGCACGTCGGGCAGGAGGTCGAGCACCTGAGCGAGCGCGTCAACCCCGTCCGCACCTCGTCTCGGCGAGAGCAGGAAGATCTCGGGGTCGAGCTGCTCGAGGGCGGCTTCGAGCTCGTCCCCGTCGGCGACCTCGACGACGCACTCGAGCCCGAGGTCGAACGCCTCGGAGTAGCGCCGTTCGATGTGCTCGGCATCGTCCTCGAGGTCACGTGCCGTCACGAGGCACGCGTCGGCCCCCAGGCTCAGCGCCTGTGCAGGCGACGCCTGCCCGCGCGAGAGGATCGGCAGGCCCGTCGCCTCGCGAACACCGGCGACGTTGCCCTCGACCACGACGCCCTCGGCGCCGTCGTCCTCGGCGCGGCGCAGGGTCTCGAGATCGTCGGCCGGGACGATCAGCGAGATCCCGTCACCCTCGGAGATCGCCTGGCTGAGACGGCGTTGGCCCGTCACGTCGGCGGCATGCTAGACGCCGATGGGATGCCAGACCGTCTTCAGCTCGAGGAAGGCGGCGACCTCCCATGGGCTCTGCGAGTCCGCGGAGCCGCGCACGACGCGCTTGACGTTGTCCGCCGCGAGCCGCTCGAGCTCGGCGACCTCACCGTCGGCGCCGGCGAGATCGAGCGCGTTCACGTCCATGTGGCCGGCGAGCACGGGCGCGAGCTCGCTGCGGTAGCCCGTGAGCAGGTTGACGACCCCGCTGGGAACGTCGGAGGTGGCCAGCACCTCTGCGAGCTCGACGGCGGCGAGGGGCGAGCTCTCGGAGGCGATCACGACCGCCGAGTTGCCGCCGACGATCGCGGGCGCCAGGCGCGAGACCAGCCCTTCGAGGGGCGGCTCCTCGGGCGCGACGATTCCGACCACGCCGGTCGGCTCCGGCACGGTGAAGTTGAAGTACGGGCCCGCGACCGGATTTGACGAGCCGAGCACCTGTGCGAGCTTGTCCGACCAGCCCGCGTACCAGACGAAGCGGTCGATCGAGCGCTCGACCTCCTTCGGCCCGGTGCTGAGCTCGGCGAACTCGGCGCGGCGCGCCTCCATCATCTCCGCAATCCGGTAGAGGACCTGACCGCGGTTGTACGCCGTCATGGCGGCCCACTTGGGGAAGGCCTGCCGGGCCGCACGGACGGCATCACGGAGGTCCTTGCGCGAGGCGCGCGCGACGTTCGCGCCCTCGGCCTCGTAGGTTCGGCCCGACTCGGAGCGCGGGAACTCGCCGCCGAGGTAGAGCTTGTACGTCTTCTTGACGGGTAGCCGGGCCATCAGTCGAAGTCCAGGTACGGCTCGAGCCCGTGCCGGCCGCCCTCCCGGCCGAAGCCCGACTCCTTGTAGCCGCCGAAGGGCGACGCGGGATCAAAGCGGTTGTACGTGTTCGCCCAGATCACGCCTGCGCGCAGCTTCTGCGCCATCGCCAGGATGCGCGAGCCCTTCTCCGTCCACACCCCGGCGGAGAGGCCGTAGGGCGTGTTGTTCGCCTTCTCGACCGCCTCGTCGGGCGTGCGGAAGGTGAGCACCGACAGCACCGGCCCGAAGATCTCCTCCTGCGCGATCCGGTAACTCTGGGCGACGTTCGTGAAGACGGTCGGTACGAACCAGTAGCCCTTCTCGGGGAGGCGGCAGGGCGGCTGGTAGATCTCGGCGCCCTCCTCCTCGCCCGCCGCGACGAGCTCCTTGATCTTGTCCAGCTGCTGGGCCGAGTTGATCGCGCCCACGTCCGTGTTCTTGTCGAGCGGGTCGCCGACGCGCAACGTCGCCAGCCGGCGCTTGAGCTTGGCGACCACGGGCTCGTAGATCGACTCCTGGACGAGGAGCCGTGAGCCGGCGCAACAGACGTGGCCCTGGTTGAAGTAGATGCCATTGACGATCCCCTCGACCGCCTGGTCGAGCGCTGCGTCGTCGAAGATGATGTTCGCCGCCTTGCCGCCGAGCTCGAGGGTCAGGCGCGTGTCCGTGCCGGCGAGCTCGCGCTGGATCGCCTTGCCGACCTCGGTCGAGCCGGTGAAGGCGATCTTGTCAACGTCGTCGTGCTTGACGAGCGCCGCGCCCGTGCGGCCGTCGCCGGTGACGATGTTGACGACGCCCGGCGGGAGCTCGGCCTGGCGCAGCATGTCGGCGAAGAGGAGCGCCGAGAGCGGAGTCGTCTCCGCCGGCTTGAGCACGACCGTGTTGCCGGCCGCGAGCGCCGGGGCGATCTTCCAGGCGAGCATCAGCAGCGGGAAGTTCCACGGGATGATCTGGCCGGCGACGCCGACCGGCCGCGGGTCGCGGTTCGGGAACGCGTACTCGAGCTTGTCCGCCCAGCCCGCGTAGTAGAAGAAGTGCGCGGCGGCCAGCGGGAGGTCGACGTCGCGCGACTCCCGGATCGGCTTGCCGCCGTTCAGCGACTCGAGGACCGCGAACTCGCGCGAGCGCTCCTGGAGGATGCGCGCGATCCGGAAGAGGTACTTCGCGCGCTCGGCGGGCGAGACATCGGACCAGCCGTTCTCGAACGCGTCGCGCGCGGCCTTGACGGCGAGGTCGACCTCCTGCTCGGTCGCCTGGCCGACCTCGGCGAGGGCGCCCTCGCTCGAAGGGTCGATGGTCGTGTACGACTCCTTCGGCTCGAGCCAGTCGCCGCCGACGAAGAGCCCGTAGCGCTCGCGGAGCTGGACGAGGTCACGCGCTTCGGGCGCGGGCGCATAGTCCCACGCAGACGGGACCGGCGCGCGGTCCTGCTTGCGCTCGAGCTCGGTCACCGGCCGGCTCCGCAGTCGGGGTCGGGGCGAGATGCGCCGGGGCTCGCGGGAGCGGCTCGGCGGGCGTTCCCACCACCCGCCCCCCACCCACAAAGGGTGGGGCTTGACGCTAGCTGCTCGAGGCGCGCGGAGATGTGTCGATTCCAGGTCGGATCAGTCAACGGTGAAGTAGTCGGGGCTTTGGTACCTGCCCGTCTTCTCCTTCCGGATCTGCATGAGCACGTCGTTCAGCAGCGTCGACGCGCCGAGCCGGTACCGCTCAGGTGTCAGCCACTCGGGCCCGAGCGTCTCGTGCAGCTGCACGAGGTACTGCACCGACTGCTTGGCCTGGCGGATCCCGCCCGCGGCCTTCATGCCGACGCGGCGCCCAGTCTCGTCGTAGACG
>JBKPFP010000292.1:0-2850 GCA_046744435.1 Actinomycetota bacterium
GGAAACAACGCAGGACCGTACGCACCGGCGCTCGTCGACCATCGCTTCGTGATCTGGTTGCGAGGGAACAGGAACTAGAAAACGTCGCCGGACTCCGGTGGGGCGGGTCCGACCGCACAGAGAAGGACGCGGCGCGGCGCCGGAAGGAGCCGCGCCGCGTCTCGGGACCGAGCCGGACGATCCCTCGCATCTGGATCGTGCAGTTCGACGAGAACACGACGCTCCACATCGAGGAGCAGGAGGATGTTTAGGGCAGGGGAGGGGGCCCGTCGGCCGGGCCCGGCTACCCCGGCGGGGACTGCCGCCGCGAGAGATAGTTGGCCCCGAATTTCGCGCTGCTATACACGGTGGGTGGCGAGTCGCCACGTGAACATCCGTCTCGCCGAGCTCGACCGGGCGCGCTCGATCGGTTGGCGGCGGATCGTGGGCTCACCCGTATGAGCTCGTCCGTGCGCTTCTCGCGACGCCGATGGATCATCGCCGACGTCATTGGGACCTCCGACTCGGCTCGAGGCGCTTGATCTATTGGCCGCGAAGGCTCGAGGCGGCAGCGTGGTCGCGATGGTGGCGCTGGAGCGGGCGCTACGGCTCGGAGGCGAGTCGGCCCTGCCTGCGCAGAATAAAGACGGACCACGTAAGGCTTGAGGAGCTGACACCGGACGAGCTGCGCGCGGCCGGATGAGCGGCTCATCGATCATCGACGCTGACGACACGCGAGCTCGCTCATCGGTACAGGATCACGCCCGAAACCGTTCTGCGCTAGATCGAAACGCGAGGCCTGCCGGCACGGCGGCTGACTACTCGGGCGATCCGCTACGACGAGGGCGAGCTCGAGGCGTGGGAGCCCGAGCACGCGACGGCGGCGTCGGGACGAGAAAGCGCCAGCAATCCCGATCGACGCCGCCAAGGCAACGGTATCCTCCCCGTGCCAGCAATCCCGCTGCCACCGGCAGCAAGAGACGAGGAGGGCTAGATGCCAGCGATTCAACGCGGCAGCGTTGCGCAAGCTCGCGAGCGGCTGCTACCAGCTGCGCTACTACGACGCCGACGGCGAGCGGCAGACGGGCGGCTCGTTCCCGACCCGTTCGGCCGCGTTCGAGCACTACCGCGACGTAGTCGAGCCGCGTCTGCGCGGCGTCGATACGAAACCGGAGCTCACGCTCGCCGAGCTCGTCGAGCTCTACCTCGAGCGGCACGCCGCGGTCGTACGCGGCCGCACCGTCGCGACGCTGCGCGAGCGGCTCGCGTATGCGACGCGCGCATACGGCGACGTGCCGCTGCGCAAGCTCGAGCGAATGAGCGGCGAGCTCGCCGGGTGGCAGACACGGCTACCGGAGCGGTCGCGCTACGGGATCGTGCAGGCGCTCCGGCAGGCGCTCGAGGCGGCCATGCGCTGGGGCTACATGAGCGCGAACCCGGCGAAGCAGGCCGGCCGTAACCCGCAGCCGGCGCCGCGGCCGATCCGCGCCTACACGCTCGCCGAGCTCGACGCGCTCGCGGCCGAGCTCGCGCCGCGCTACCGCCCGCTCCCGGCGTTCGCCGCCGCACCGCGACCGGCCTAGGGCCGGAGGAATGGGCCGCGCTCGAGCGCCGCGACGTCGACCGCACGGCCGGACTCGTGAACGTGCGACGCACCGTCTCCGACGGCGAGGTCGTCGAGCTCGGCAAGACGAGCGCATCGCGGCGGCAGGTGCCACTCTCGCCGCGCGCGCTCGCCGCGCTCGACGAGCTCCCGGCGCAGCTGCAATTCCCGCTCCTGTTTCCGGCGCCCGCCGGCGGCGCGATCATGCTCGAAAATTTCCGGCGCCGCGAGGGGGCGCCGGCGATCACGGCCTCCGGCGTCACGAAACCGGCGCGCATTTACGACCTGCGCTCGACGTTCGCCTCGAACGCGCTTGCCGCCGGCGTGACCATGTTCGAGCTCGCGCGCGTGATGGGCACATCGGTTCGCATGATCGAGCGCCACTACGGCGCGCTCCTCGACGGAGCCCACACCGGGATCGCCGGACGGCTTGACGCGTGTGAGGCCGAGCTCGAGAAGGCGGTCGAGCGGTCGCAAGGCGCGAGCTAGGCGTCCATGCGCCGATGCCATTCGGCGTGGCTGCACAATCGACGCGAGTTCAGCCGATGTGCTCGATCCCGTCGGGCAGGCCGACCCACGGGTGCATGCGGTCCTCCCACACCGAGACGCACGGCGCAGGGAAGTTCGGGTCGGCGAACGCGCCGACCGGCACCGCGATGCGCTCTGGGTCGGACCAGTAGTAGACGGTCGCCCCGCAGCGCGGGCAGAAGTAGAACGAGCGCTCCTCGCCCTCGTCGGAGATCCGCACGTACTTGGTCGCGTCGCCCTCAATCCGCACCTGCTGGCGGGGCCAGCGCGCCTGCATCCCGAACGCGCTCCCTGTGCGCCGCTGACAGGCGAGGCAGTGGCAGATCGAGACCCTGACGGGGTCGCCCTCGACCTCGACCGTAACGTGCCCGCACGAGCAGGTTGCGCGCCGCGTCGCCACGTCGAGACGGTACTGCACCGCTAGGAGTCGGGGCCGAGGTTCCGTCTCCGGCGTCCACACTCGCGGCACGGTGCTTCGATTTCGGACTCAGTTATGCGTTCGGATCGCGTTTAGGGCACTAGTGGGGCACGGGCGGCGGCGCCATCACCGGCACCGATGCCCCGCAACGCTAGGAGCCATGCGAGATCACGGGGTCGATGCCCCCGGCGGGATTCGAAGCACCCTGCAAATCAGGGTTTTCTCACGTCTGTGCACGCACCGGTGCACGCACGCCGTGAGCGCGAGCGGGCGCAAATGAGCAGAAAAGGGCGCGGCTACTGTCGCGCCAGCAGCGCTGCGT
>JBKPFP010000237.1:0-12648 GCA_046744435.1 Actinomycetota bacterium
TCCTCGGTGAGGAGCAGCTCCTTGCCGGCGAAGCTTGTGGAGTACTCGTTGGCGTCGACCTTGGCGTCGCGGATGGTGTAGCCCTGCGGCGCCGGATAGAGCGGCCGCGCCGAGGAGTACGCAAAGATCGCGACCGGCGTCGGGCAGGCGCCCCTCCGCTTCGGCCGCAGCTGGACGGCGCGCACGATCTCGTGCCGGTCGGGATAGACCATCGAGAAGAGCACCGCACGCCTGCCGAGCACGCGCTGGCCGACGATGTCCTCGCGGTTCATCGACTTGCCGGGCAGAGCCAGCTCGTGCCGGCGCACGCGCCCGTTGCAGTAGTCGAAGACGGCGATCGTGGCCCGTTCGAACTTGTGGTCGGACGTGACCTCGTACTCCGCCGAGACGCGCTCGAGCGCGCGATCGGCATCGACGTTCTCCTTCCGGTCGAGGAACCAGGAGGGATGCGAGGCGTAGGCCGCCGGGGCCAGGACGAGCGCGCCGACGAGTGCGAGCGTCGCGCGAGTCATGCCTGGAGCGTACCCCGCTCAGGCGGTTTTCGAACCCAGTGCTGCCAGCAGGCGGCGCAGAACCTCGGGATCGAGCTCGCCCCGGTTTAAATTCAGGGCCTGGAGCAGCGCGTTTCTCTTCGTCGGCGGCATGCGAACAGAGTTCGCAGCCGTCTCAGTGGTCTCCTGCTAGACCCGCGCAGGCTCGTCGATGCCCGCCGCCGCGCGCAGCGCGTCGGCCTTGTCCGTGCGCTCCCACGTGAAGTCGTGGTCGTCGCGCCCGAAGTGCCCGTAGGCGGCGGTCTTGGTGTAGATCGGCCGGCGCAGGTCGAGGTCGCGCAGGATCGCGGCGGGCCGCAGGTCGAAGTGCTCGTCGACGAGCTGCTCGATGCGCTCGACCGGGACGTTCTCGGTGCCGAAGGTGCGGACGGCGAGCGAGACGGGGTGCGCGACGCCGATCGCGTAAGCCACGTTCACCTCGGCGCGGTCGGCGAGGTCGGCCGCGACGATGTTCTTCGCCACGTAGCGGGCCGCGTAGGCGGCGGAGCGGTCGACCTTGGTCGGGTCCTTGCCCGAGAAGGCGCCCCCTCCGTGCCGTGCCGCGCCGCCGTACGTGTCGACGATGATCTTGCGCCCGGTGAGCCCGGTGTCGCCCATCGGGCCGCCGAGCACGAACTTGCCCGTCGGGTTGACGTAGACGAAATCGCGCTCCTCGAGCCGCTTCTCGTCGTAGAGGTCGCGCGGCAGGATCGGGTGGAGAACGCGCTCGACGAGGTCTGGCTTGATCAGGTCCTCGGAGCTGATCCCGTCCGAGTGCTGCGTCGACACGAGGATGCGCTCGATCTCCACCGGCCGCTCCATCCCGTGCTCGTCGATCTCGTAGCGCACCGTCACCTGCGCCTTCCCGTCCGGGCGCAGGTAGGGCAGGTCGCCCGCCTTGCGCACCTCGGCGAGCCGCTTGCAGATCTTGTGCGCGAGCATGATCGGGAGCGGCATCAGCTCGGGCGTCTCGCGCGTGGCGTACCCGAACATCATCCCTTGGTCGCCGGCGCCGAGCTTGTCCAGCGGGTCGTCGTCGCCGGGATCGTGCTGCGTCTCGTACGAGGCGTCGACGCCCTGGGCGATGTCCGGCGACTGCTCGTCGATCGCGACGACCACGCCGCACGTCGTCGCGTCGAAGCCCCACTCCGAGTGCGTGTAGCCGATCTCGGCGAGCTTGTCGCGCGCGGTGCGGGCGATGTCGACGTAGGTCTCGGTCGTGATCTCACCGGCGACGACGACGAGGCCTGTGGTGATCAGCGTCTCGCAGGCGACGCGGCCGTTGACGTCGTCGCGGAGGACGGCATCGAGCACCGAGTCGGAGATCTGGTCGGCGATCTTGTCGGGGTGACCCTCGGTGACGGACTCCGACGTGAAGAGGAAGTCGCGCTTCGACATGGCGGCGAAGGCTAGTCGATACCGACGAAGGCAGAGTACGTGGTGGTGCGCCCCTCGGAGTCGCCCCAGACGACGAGCGACTTCAGCGGCTCGAGGTTCGCGCGCACCTCGGCCGGGATCGGCTCCTCCGCCGCACGGGCGAGGCCGACGATGATCGGCACGGCTCCTGCCACGTCGACCCAGAGGAAGCCGGCCGTCTTTTCGGGCATGTCCGCCGCGGCTTGCGCCTGCTCGAAGCTCTCCGCGTCGGGGAGCTTCGTCCCGCCCGCGCGTAGCTCGGTGACGGGTGACTGGCTCGTCGTGACGACGACCTTCTCGTCGAAGCCCGCGTAGCGAACCTCGATCTTGTCGAAGGCGATGCAGGCGACCCTGACGCCGTCCTCGAGCCTCGGCGCGTGGCAGGGCTGCCCGCCGCGGAACTGCGCGAGGACCTTCATGACGGTGTCGACGTTCCGGAAAGCCTTCTCTTCGGCCGGCTCGTCGCTATCCACCGCGACCAGGACCGTCACCTCCGGGAACGGCGTCCCGGGGCGCACGTAGGCCGCGACCTCGCCCTCGAAGATCGCAAAGAGGTGCTCGAGCGGCACGCCGCCGAGCGCCTGCTGGAGCTGACGCAACGAGCGACGGTAGCTCGGCGAGGACTGAGCCTGCTTCGCGAACAGCTCGTTGCTGCGGAACGTCAGGAAGGCGACCGCGTCGCCGGGCACGTCCTCGATCAGTTTCGAGGTGAAGACGGTCGGCTTCGTCTTCGGCTCGGTCTCGGCGCGGCTCGCGCCGGCGAGGCGCAGGCCGTCACCCTCGGCTGCGAGCGCGGCGGCGATGAACTCCGGCCGGCCCTCTGCGGGGATCGGGAACTCGCCCGTGCCTGAGCCCTGGTACTCCTCGAAGACCCGCTGGATGAGGCCCGTGAGGTTCTGGCCCTTCGCGTACGCCTTGACGAGCGCGTTCTCGGGCAGCTCCGCCATGGCGTCCGTGAAGACCTCGTCGTCGGCGAGCTTGCCGCCCTTGGCCGCGGCCGCGCGGAAGCGGTCGATCTTCGCCTGCGAGTCCGCCAGGACCGTCCAGCCCTCGACCTCCCCGAGCACCAGGTCGTCGCCGGAGGAATCCTCACGGTTCCCCTTCTCGACCAGGCGCTTGAACGCCGCCTCGTCCTTCGGCTGGGTCAGCCCGACGACGTTCTCGCCGCCGGATTCGAAATCGAGCCAGACGACGTCGATCTCCTTGCCGAGCGCCGGCTTCAGGTCCTGCTCGTAGTCGAAGCCGCTCTCTCTCAGCAGCGAGTGGACGCCGGCCAGCAGCTGCGGCCGGCCGGGGAACTCGTGCAGCAGGTCGTCCACGGTCTGCCACTGGCTCGAGCCGAGATCGGAGTCGATCGAGATGAATGCCGGCGCGCTCGCCGGGACGATCTCCGCCCCGCCGCCGGTGGCGGCCTTCTCGTCCGCCCCGCAGCCGACCAGCGTGAACGCGAGCACAACTAGGACGGTGAAGCGGAGCGCGCGCATCGTCAGGATCCTACTCGGCGGTCCCGTCCGTCATCCCGATACGGTGGGAACAGGTGACTGAGGGCCGGGAGCGTCGGACGCTTGCCCAGACCGGCCTCCCTGTCAGCGCCATCGGTCTCGGCCTGGCTGCGCTCGGGCGGCCGGGCTACATCAACATCGGACACGGCGCGGATCTGAGCGGCCGGACGGACGTCGCTGCGTTGGAGCACAACGCTCACAACGTGCTCGACGCGGCGTTCGCCCGCGGTGTGCGGTACCTGGACGCCGCCCGCTCGTACGGCAAGGCGGAGGCTTTCTTGGCCTCTTGGCTCGAGCGCCGCGGGCTGCAGCCGAGCGACGTGACGGTCGGCTCGAAGTGGGGCTACACGTACACCGCCGGGTGGCGCGTGGACGCCGCGCAGCCGGAGGTCAAGGACCTGTCGGTCGAGACCCTGCGCCGGCAGCTCGCCGAGAGCCGCGCCCTCCTGGGACCGCACCTGCGGCTGTACCAGATCCACTCGGCCACGCTGGAGAGCGGAGTCCTCGAGAACCCCGCGGTGCTCGAGGAGCTCGCCCGCCTCCGCGAGCAAGGCTTGGCGATTGGCGTCTCGGTGACCGGACCCGAGCAGGCGGAGGCGATCCTTCGCGCGCTCGCAACGGGCGCCTTCGACACTGTGCAGGCGACCTGGAACCTCAGCGAGCGCTCCGCGGGCTCTGCCCTCGCGGAAGCTCATGCCGCGGGCCTCGGCGTGATCGTCAAAGAGGCGCTCGCGAATGGCCGTCTGACCGACCGGTCGGCTGACCCGCTCCTGACGGCCGCCGCGGAGGAGAGGGGTGCCACCCCAGACGCGGTCGCGCTTGCCGCCGCGCTCGCGCAGCCGTGGGCCGACGTCGTTCTCTCCGGCGCGACGACGGCCGATCAGCTCCGAAGCAACCTAGCCGCGCTCGACCTCGACTACGACGAGCAGCTCGAGCACAGGCTCGCCGCGTTAAGGGAAGGACCCGCCAAGTACTGGTCGGCCCGAGCGGCCCTCCCCTGGAACTAGAGCCCTCTCTCGGCCCCTCGCCCAAGCGCGCCTGAACGGCGGCTGAGCTGGAAGCGATTCTCGGTCCCGCGCAGGAGCCGGGCGATGTTCGCCCGATGGAGGAGCAGGATCGCAAGAGTGGCACCGCAGGAGAACGCCACGACCAGGCGCGACGAGCCGAAAGCAAGCGTGAACAGGGGAAGGGCCACGGCGGAGAGCATCGACGCGACCGACGTGTAGCGCGTGAAGAGAAAGGTGGCTACCCAGACCCCGCCGGCGGCGAGACTGGCGAGCGGAGCGAGCGCGAGCGCGACGCCCCCCGTCGTCGCGACGATCTTTCCACCCCGGGCGAGCCCCATGAAAAGCGGGCGCCAGTGGCCGACCATCGCGGCGATGCCCGCGAGCAGACCTGTCAGCTCGTTCCCGAGCCATAGGCCGAGCAGGGCAGCCGCAAAACCCTTTCCGACGTCCAGGAGCGCAACCGCGAGGCCTGCCTTGAACCCCAGCGCGCGCCATACGTTCGCGGCCCCCAGGTTTCCGCTCCCCACCGTGCGGATGTCGACGCCCCCGACGAGCTTCGAGACGACGTACCCCCACGGGATGCTCCCGATGAGGTAGCCAGCGGTCACGAGGAGGAGATCGCGCATTCGATAGGCCTAGACGAAGCTCGATTCTACGAGGCAGTGCGCTCAGCCGAGGGGCCGGCGCACGAGGCCCTCCTCGACGAACCAGGCGACGGTGCGACGGATCGTGTCCTCGACCGGCGTGTAGCGGACGCCCAGCTCTCGCGCGGCCCTCGATCCGTCGTACGCATGGCCGTGCAGGGCCGTCCGCACCAGGTCTCGGCAGACGCGCGGCTTCGTGCGGCGCAGCCGGGCGACGGTCTCGACGCCGGCGGCAGCTGCCATGGCGATGGCGGGCGGCAACGAGCGAACCGCCCCTTCGACGCCGGTGAGGCGCTCGAGCAGCCGGACGCCGTCTCGAACGGTGAGGGTCGCACCGCTAAGGACGTACCGCTCTCCTGACTCCCCGCTCGCCTCGGCCAGGACGTGGCCGTCGGCGCAGTCGGCGATATCGACGAGGCTGATGGTCGCGTCGACGACGGTCTTGAGCCTCCCGTTCAGGTAGTCGAGCAGCAGCCTCGCCGTGCCCGTCGCGCGCCCGGGGCCCTGCACGGAGGCTGGATTGACGGAGACGACCTCGAGCCCCAGGCGGGGCGCCGCGTCCAGAACCGCCCGCTCGGCCTCGAACTTCGAGCGCTCGTAGCTGGAGAGAAACCAGCCGCGATGCGGCGAGCCCTCCCTGCCCTCGGTTCCTTGCGCCTCACCGAGCGTCGCGGCGGACGACGTGTAGACGACGCGTGTGACGCCCGCGGCAGCGGCTGCCTGGACTACGTTGAGCGAGCCTTCCACGTTGACCGCGAAGAGCGGCGAGGGGTCGCGAAGGCAGAGGGCGTTGAGGCCCGCGGCGTGGTAGACGACGCGAGAGCCCCCCATCGCGTCAGCCAGCACGCTGCCGTCGAGGACGTCGCCGGGCACGGGCTCGGCCCCAAGCGCGCGCAGTGCGCGCGCAGCGTCCTCGGAGCGGGCCAGTGCCTTGACCGGGCGCCCCTGGGCGAGCAGGCGCTCGATGATCGCGCGCCCGAGAAACCCGGTGCCGCCGGTGACGAAGGCGGCTTCGACCACGCCTGGTTAGCTCGAGCCCTCGGAGAGGGCCGAGGAGAAGCGCGTCAAGTACTCGACCGCGGACATGACGGTGATCGCGGCCGCCACGATCATCGCCCACTCGTCGAGAAGCAGCGGCCCGAGGGGCACGTCGAAGCGCAAGATCGCAAGCAGGATGGCGGCGAACTGGACGTTCGTCTTGAGCTTGCCCCAGATCGACGGCGCGAACACGGTTCCCTCCGCCGCGACGACACCGCGCAGACCGAGAATGACGAGCTCTCGGCCGATGATGATGATCGCGATCCAGGGCGAGGCCCTGCCGACGTCGACGAGGGCGATGAGCGCGCCCGAGACGAGGAGCTTGTCGGCCGTCGTGTCGAGAAAGGAGCCGAACGTCGTCGTCCGCGCCCAGCGCCGCGCCAGGTAGCCGTCGACGAAATCCGTCGCCGCGGCGAGAGCGAAGAGCGCAGCTGCGGCCGTGTACGCAGCGCTCCGGCCGGGGCCGAGCAGGATGAGCCCCATCACGACGGGCAGGAGCAGGATGCGGGCGTACGTGATGCCCAGGAGGAACGAGCTGGAAGCGCCTGGCTCGGAACTCATGGCGTCGCATGCTCCGGCATCGCGATCGGGGCGGCTTCGTCGGCGAGGAGAGCACGAACGTCCTCGGCAGATGCGAGTCGGAGCGCTCTGCTCACGAGCTCCGCCGCGGCACCGGCATCCACCTGCCGCACCGCTTCCTTCGTCGCCGGGATCGCAGGTGGGTTGACGCTCAGCTCGGTGACGCCGAGCCCGACGAGCACCGGCACGGCCGCCTGCTCCGACGCCAGCTCGCCGCAGACCCCGACCCACTTCCCGTGGGCGCGAGCCGCCTCGGTCACGGTCTGGATAAGGCGCAAAACGGAGGGGTGGAGAGGGTCCGCGAGGGCGGCGACCTGCTCGTTGCCGCGCTCGGCGGCCATCGTGTACTGGGTCAAGTCGTTCGTCCCGATCGAGAAGAAGTCGACCTCGGGCGCGAACGCCTCGGCGGCAAGGGCAGCCGAAGGCACCTCGACCATGACACCCACCTCGATCTCGCCTGCAGCCTGCGAGCGTTCCTCGAGCCGCGCGCGGGCTCGCGCGAGCACCGACACCGCCCCCCGGTACTCGCCGAGCGTGGCAACCATCGGGAACATCACACTCAGCGGGTGCGCGGCCGCTACGCGCAGCGCTGCTCGAAGCTGCGTCTCGAGGAGCTCGGGTTGCTCGAGGCCGAGCCGGATGCCGCGGAGGCCCAGGAACGGATTCGCCTCGGCCCGCTGTGGAAGGTACGAAAGCGGCTTGTCCGCACCGACGTCGAGCGTCCGCAGGATCAGCGGCCTCCCCTGCAGCCGCGCCGCCACGTCCTCGTACGCGGCGAGCTGCTCGTCCTCGGAGGGCAGCGAGTCGCGCTCCAGGAAAAGGAACTCGGTCCGCAGCAGGCCGACTCCCTCGGCGCCGTTGGCCACGGCTGTGTCGACGTCCCGGGGCGACCCGGCATTGGCGACGACTTCGATCCGGCGCCCGTCTCGCGTCTGCGCCGGCTGCCCCGCCGAGGCGAGCGCCCTCCGCGCCGAGGCCTCGCGCTCGTCCCGGCGCCGCTCGTAGCCACGGATGAGCTCCTCCGCCGGGTCGACGTACACGGCGCCCGTGTCGCCGTCGAGGACGAGCGGCGCCCCCTCGGGCACCTCCAGCAGCTCTGCGCCGAGCCCCACCACAGCCGGGATCCCGAGCGAGCGGGCCAGGATCGCGCTGTGCGAGGTCGCGCTTCCGGACACGGTGGCGATCCCCCGGACGAGCTCAGGATCGAGCGCGGCCGTGTCGGCGGGCGTCAGGTCAGACGCGATCACGATGCCCGGCTCGACCACGCCGGCCCTAGGTTGCTCGCCGTCCACGAGCTGGGCGACGACCTGGCGCCCGACGGCTGTCAGATCGTCGGCCCTGGCCCGCAGATACTCGTCGTCGAGGCTGCGGTAGCTGGCCGCGACACTCTCGGCGGCCGCGTCCCACGCCTGCGCGGCATTCTGCCCTTCCTCGAAGATCGCGCGCCGCGCCGGCTCGAGCAGCGCCTCGTCCTCGAGGAAGAGGAGATGGGCGTCGAAGATCGCGGCGCTGTACTCGCCTGCGCGGGCGGCGACGGAATCACGCGTGGCCTCGATCTCCGCTCGCACGCGCTCGAGCGCGCGCCCGAGCGCCTCCCACTCGATGTCGGGATCGCTCGCCGGCTCGGTCGGGATCTCAGGCGCCGCCGCTCGGAAGTGGCGAGCCGCGCCGACGGCCGTCCCGGGCGCACCGGGAAGGCCGGTCAGCGCGCCGTCGTCGGAGCCAGCCGGCCGGCGAGGCAGGGGCGAGGGCGCCGGCGCCCGGACGGCGGGCTCCTGGTCGTCGAAATCGCGGTCGGCCAGCGCGGCCAGAGCCGCCAGCGCCGCCTCTGCCTCCGGCCCACTCGCCCCAACGAGGATCTGGTGCCCCTGTCGCACGCCGAGCGTCGCCAGGGCATTGAGACTCCTCCCGGCGGCCGGGCCACGTCCGTTCGTGAGGTTCGTGACGGTCACGTCCGCATCGAAGCTCCCTGCCGTCTGGACGAAGCGCGCCGCCGGACGGGCATGCAGGCCGAGCGGGTTGCGCACTGCCAGCTCGAGCGTTCGCTCCTCCCCGGCACTGGCGGCCGCCACGGCAGTCGCCTCCGTCGCTCCCGTGCCGAGATGGGCGACCTTGGCCTGCAGGGAGCTGCGAGCCTCGGCGGCCACATCCTCGAGCGAGGCTCCCAGCTTGGCGGTAACGACTGCTGCGACTGCCCCCTCCACGAGCGGAGCCTCGCAGAGGAGGACTCGCGCACGGAGCTCCGCCGGGAGCAGGTCGAGCGCCATCTCTGCGCTCAGGACCGCGCTGCCCAGGTCCATCAGCACGAGCACGCCGTCGCCCTGGTCGGCGTGCTCGATGGCCTCGGCCACTCGCACGGCGTCGGTTCCCAGTGCAGGCTCCGGTGTCTCGATCCCGCCGGCGAGCTCGACGGGCACCTCGCCGCCCATCCCGCGCGCCAGCTCGGCGACGCCTGCCGCGAGTGTCGCGCTGTGCGTGACGATGACGAGGCCGACCATGGGCTATCCGGCCGCGCCGGCCAGAGCGAGGCCGTAAGCGCGGTGCAGCAGCTCGACCGGGTGGACGGCGTGCACGCCGGCGCCGTGCTCGATCTGCCAGCGGCACGTCTCGCTGTCACACGCGGCGAGGTCGCCGCCGCTGTCACGCAACGCCGTGAAGAGGCGCTCGCCGACGGCCATCGAGATCTCGTACTTCTCTCTCTTGAGTCCGTACGTCCCTGCGATGCCACAGCAATCGACGTCGAGCTCGATGACGCGCAAATCCTCGATCAGCGCGAACAGGTCGAGCGCGGGCTTGCCGATCCCGTGCCCGCGCTGCTGGCAAGGCGCGTGGTAGGGAACGGTCAGCGGCAGCGGCTGGAAGTCAGTCTGCAGCTCGCCGCGCTCGTGGAGGAGGAGCAAGAACTCGCAGACGTCGTAGGTTGCCTCGCTCACCACTTTGAGGTCGTCGTCCTCGACGCCGAGAATCTCGCGCGCTTCGCGCTTCAGCATCAGGCCGCAGCTGGTCGAGCTCGCGACGATCGGCAGTCCGTCGCGGGCATACCGGACGAGGTTCGCGACGAGCCGCCGCACGTAAGCCCGAGCGGCCTCGAAGTTGCCGTTCGACTGCAGCGGCAGCCCGCAGCAGTCCTGGGGCGGGACGAGAACCTGAAAGCCGTTGTGCTCGAGCACGGCGACGACCATCTCGCCGACGGCAGGCTCGTAGTAGTTGGTGCCGCAAGCGTGGAAGTAGACGAGGCTGCGGTCGCCCGTGGAGCCGCGGCGCTCGCGCGCCCAGTGCTGAAACGTGCGGCCGGCGAACGGCCGAATGGGAGCGTCGCGATGGATGCCGACCACGCGATCGGCGAGCAGTCGCAGCGGCCGGTTGCGAAGCGCCCAGTTGGCGAGCGGCGCGACCGGAGTGCCGAGGCGGCCGAGCACGCTCGGCCTTGCGATCAGCTGGTTGCGTAGCGGAACGCCCTGCTCCTCCCACAGCTGAGCGCGGGCCTGGGAGTTGATCTCGGCGATCCTCACGTCCTGGGGGCAGACCTGGGTGCAGATCCCGCAGCCGGAGCAGTAGTCGACAGAGGCGTCCGGGGACGCACCGGCCCCGCGGTAGCGCTCCGCCTGCGGGCCGACGTACTTCGGGCCCGGGAAGAGCGGCGTCACCTGCGAGAAGGGGCAGAACGTGTCGCAGATCGTGCACTTGACACAGTGGTCGAGCGAGTCGCGGACGAGCTCGGTCATCAGGCAGCCCTCTCAAGAATCGCGGCGGCGGCAGCGTAGCCCGTGGCGAGACTGAGCCCATTGCCGGACGCCTCCTGCCACGGGAGAGCGCCTGCGAGCGTCGCGCCGCTTGAATGGAGATTCTCGTAGACGGGCCGATCGTCCTCGTCGATCGGACGCAGCGTGTCATCGACCGCAACGCCGACGCGGTTCAACGGATGCTCGCCGAAGTAATCGGGCAGGAAGCGCGGTGCGTCCGGGGCCGCCGGACCGGCGAGCGGCAGGTCGAAGACGGCTTCGGACATCCTCCCGTGCGAGTCGACCTCGAGCCCGCCGGAAGCGAACCCGCCCGTCGCCAGTACGAACGAACGCGCCCGGTAGGTCGTCGCCCGCGCCGTCGGCCGGGTGAGCACAGCCTCGACCCGCCCGGCGCCGGTCTCGGCCCCCACGACCGGCTCGCCCACGTGGATCCGGCCGCCGGCCTCGCGCAGGGCGGCGCTCATCGCCTCGTACAGGCGGATTCCGGACACCGAGGGCGGCAGGGTCGCAACCTCGAAGACCGGCCGCTCCAGCCTGGCCTCGAGCTCCCGCCAGACCTCTCCGGCCCGCCCGAGGCCGAGCACCGCGGGAAAGCCGACCCGTTCATCGGGTTCGAGCTTCCCGGCGAGCCCGCGCACAAGCGCCTCGCGGAAGGAGGAGTCCTCGAAAAGCCTGGCGAAGCCGACGCTGCTCCGGTCAGCCTCCTCTGCGACCGGAGGCGAAGCCTCGAGAGCGCGCGCGGAGACGACCTGGCCGTCGAGCGGCGCCTGCGCGAGGTTGTCGGCCAGATAGGCAGGGTAGAAGTCCTTCAGCCCGAGGCCGACGAAGACAAAGCGGCCTCCCGCGCGAAGGTCACCCGCGGCCATCGTCTCCGGCACGAGCGCCGAGGGCTTCACCGCCCCGACCGCGGTCGGGAGCACGAAGTTCTCTTCCAGGCCGCCCTGGTAGCCGATGGCAGGCAGCCGCTCCCGGAGCCAGTCGACGCTTGCGGCGACCAGCTCCGGCGAGAGTCTGGCGTAGGGATGGTCCGGGTTTGCATCCGCAAAGGCCAGGAGCGCCTGCCCGGGGCTCTCCACACGCCCGGGATCGAAGCCGAGGACGTCTATCGTCGCTGGGGCGAGGTGCGTCGAACCGACGCCCTTCGCCACCACCAGCACCCGCTCGCCTGCCTCGGCCAACCTCAGCGCTGCGGTCAGCCCGGCGACGCCGGCGCCGATGACGACGGTGTCGTAGGTCACGTCGGGAGGTGCTGCACGCCGAGCAGACCTTGAAAGATCCAGTCGTCGAGTCGCGCCTGCCGCACCTGATCGCCATGGAGGATCGGGTGGACGCCCTTCCAGCGTTCCTGCAGAAAAGCCAGCAGAGAGCCGTTCGCGGCCCGGTGATCGAGCCGCTCGACGGCGTGCAGGATCCCGGTCGCGCGGTACGTGCAGAAGCCGCCCTGGCACGGGCCCATCCCGAGCCGCAGCGTGCGACGGATGTCGTCGAGATTCGCCGTGGCGCGCCGCCGCATCGCGTCCTCGAGCCGATCCCGCGTGATCAGCTCGCACTCGCAGATGATCTCGTCAGACTGCGGAACCGGCTCGAGCGCGCGAAGACGCGAACCGAGCAGGTAGAAGCGCCCGTCGTCCGAGCCAGCCAGCGCCTCCTCGGCCGTCCGCGAGGGTCGCTCGACCCCGAGCTGGTCGCAGGCGGCATCCACCGCCGCCTCGGCCATGAGCCGAAACGTCGTCGTCTTGCCGCCGGTGATCGTGACGAGGCCCTCGACGCCGTCTCGCTCGCGATGGTCGAGAAGCGCGTGCGAGCGGCTCACTTCGCGCGTGTCCGCCACCTCCTCGAGCGAGAAGAGCGGGCGCGCTCCCGCCCAGACGCGCAGCGCACGGGACTCGCGGAAGCCGGGAACGAGCTTCTCGCCCTCGTCGAGCATCTCGCCGATCTCGGCCTGCGTAACCTCCAGGTCGTCGGGGTCGGCGACCCGCGTATCGGTCGTCCCGATCACACAGACGGTGCGGATCGGAACGATGATGTCCCCGTCCGCCGGCATCTTGCAGCGGTTGACTACCGTGTTCACGAGCCGGTGGTTCATGGCGATCATGATTCCCTTGCCAGGGAGCACGTTGACACGGCAACCCGCGAGCTCGGCGATCTGCCCCGCCCATGCGCCCGCCGCGTTGACGACGACGTCGGCG